>JBGOYO010000153.1:0-7071 GCA_041479715.1 Anaerolineae bacterium | reverse complement strand
TCTTATCTGGCTTCGAAATCATTTATGCTGCTATAGAGACTTCTACTCTTGTGACCGGGCTGCTCGCGGGGGTCACCCTGGCTCTCGCCCTCGTGGGAGCCTATTTGCTGATCACCCCCAGCATGGAGAGCTCTTCGTGAGTACCCCCCTGATTTGGATTGTTTTACCCGGAGTCTTGGGAGTGGTCTTATATTTCATCCGCAGCTGGTATCGGCTCAGCGTAGCCATCGGCACGGCCGTCATGCTCTTGCTGGCTGGCATCGCCTGGGTGTTGCCGATTAATGAGCTGATTAAGATTAGCCGATGGTCGATTAAGATATCAGACACCCTGATTGTTCTCGGTCGACAATTCATCCTGGGTCCATCGGATCGACCTTTGCTGGTGATCATATTTCTATTGGGCGGTTTCTGGTTCGCGGTTGTTTATATAGCAAATTCTGGGCGCATGTACGTCCCATTGGGAATGGTTTTGATATCGTTACTGATCGCTGCCCTGGCAGTACAACCCTTCCTGTACGCCGCTCTGCTATTGGAATTAGCCGCACTGGTTTGTATTCCGATCCTGGTTCCTCCCGGCTCTTCCCCCGGAAGGGGAGTGTTGCGTTTTTTGATATTCCAGACCTTTGGCATGCCATTCATTTTATTTTCCGGCTGGCTGCTTGCTGGTGTGGAGGCAAGCCCCGAAGAATTAACACTGGTAACCCGTGCCACACTATCAATTGCATTCGGTTTCGTTTTTTTATTGGCAATCTTTCCCTTTCACACCTGGATCCCCCTTCTGGCTGAAGAATCCCACCCGTACACTGTTGGGTTTATCCTGGTCATTCTCCCCTGGATGGTCTCCCTTTTAGCGCTTGGCTTTCTTGATCGTTATACCTGGTTACGGAATTCCGCCCCGACGATCAATATGATCCAGCTGAGTGGGGCGTTGATGGTGTTTGTTGGCGGAGTGTGGTCAGCATTTCAGCGCCACCTCAGTCGAATTCTGGGGTATGCATGTATGATGGAGATAGGTGTTTCTTTATTAGCCATCAGTGTCAATAATGGACTGTTATTATTCTTCTCTCTGGTGATACCACGGACATTAGCTATCGGAGTTTGGGCGTTGTCGCTTTCAATAATCTATAATAAAAAACTCGCTGTCGGTGCTGAAGGTCTGCGGTTCCACACAGTACAGGGGCTCGCTCGCCAAATGCCAGTTGTTTCGGTCAGCCTGGTATTGAGTTGTCTTTCGATTGCCGGAATGCCCCTATTGGCAGGCTTTCCAGTTCATTTATCACTTTGGGAAAAACTGGCGAATCATTCGTTGGTCACAGCAATATTTACATTGCTCGGTACTGTGGGTCTTTTTATTAGCGCCATTCGCACACTCGCTGTGTTAACCATGGGTAAACAAGAAACTGAATGGAAAATCAATGAGAGCAGCGGAGCGATTATATTCCTCAGCGTCGGAGTGGTTCTTTTATTTCTGGTAGGCATGTTTCCCCACTGGTTTTTTCCTCAATCACTCGACGTTCCACAGGTGTTTTCACACCTGATGTCCTGGCAGGTGCCATAAATTCACCTCATGCTATAATCGGCATGGTATATCACCCATAATTATGGGATCAATAGTAGATTTTGCTTGATTAGTAGGAGCCTTCATGGATATCGACCAGCTTCAAAAACGAATTCAATGGGTGGAAGAAGATCGCCGGAAAGAAAAAGATGCGATCGCCCTGCTTGAGAATAAATTGGTTTCACTGGAGGGCAGTATCTCGGCATCATCTCAGCAGAGTAAAGGCTTGAGCAGTGAAATAACACGTCTTTCCGCCATCATTACGCGCATGGACCAATTCGACCAAGCCCTTACCAAGACTCGCCAGGAAAGTAAACAGGCAGTTGATGAGCTGGATAAAGCCATAAAAATGCGCATTGATGAATCCGAAAAGGTACAACAAGTCCAAATTAAATCTCTCGATGGCACCTTTGCCGACCTTCAGAAACAGCTAGAAGTCATCCCGAAACTGGATAAAAATATTCAAGCACGCGTTGATATCGAATTAGCTATACGCCGTTCAGTGGATGAGCTAAGGGGGAAAATTGATGCAGTCCGTATCGAAGAAGAGGAATATACCCGCACGATCCGGTTGCTTGAAGATGGACGACGCCAGGACGCTAAAAGGATCGTTGATCTGCAAGGAGAGGTAAACGCGTTAAGGAAACGGATGGATGATCAGCGCGGTCAAAATGAATTGATCAACAACAACCTGCGAAAACTTGATACTCGCCTCAATGAGCTTATTACCGTTGAAGATGAACGGCGTGACGCGATGACCACCTTTCTGAACAAGCAGGCTGTAACGCAGGTCGAGCGAGAACGGTCATGGAAGGAATGGCAGTCTCGCTTTGATACCATTGAAAAGCAGGCCGTGGATATAGAAGCTCAGCTTGTCAGCCTCGATACCACTCATCGGGAGGTGAAACGCATCCAGGGAAATTTAGAGGAGCTAACCCAGCGGGTGGAGCGCCGTGTGAATGAGATAACTGAGATACAACGCCTTTCCGAAGACCGTTTTCGCCAGGAGTGGGTTACATTTAAAGCTGATGATCAGAAACGCTGGACGAACTACACCCTTACCCAGGAAGAGCAGCGTAACGAAGCCACTCGCCAGTTCGGTAAGCTCGCTGAGCAAACCACTCAGATTGAAGACGAGCTCCAGGAAGTGAAGGACCTGCTTCAACAGGCAAACGAGCTGGTCGAAAAGCGCTTGCAGTCCATGTTACAGGTTGCGCATGAATGGGTCACCACTTATGAACGCACTATGGGAAGCTCTCACTAAGGCTTATGCACGTTATCGGCACAGCCGGGCATGTTGACCACGGAAAATCCACTCTCGTCCAGGCGCTGACCGGCACCCACCCCGACCGCTTGAAGGAAGAGCGCGAACGGGAAATGACCATCGACCTGGGTTTCGCCTGGCTTACCCTCCCCGACGGGGAGGAAGTGGGTATTGTCGATGTGCCCGGGCATCGTGATTTCTTGGAGAATATGCTCGCCGGCGTTGGGGGAATTGATGCAGCTTTGTTCGTCATCGCTGCTGACGAAGGGATGATGCCACAGACCATTGAACACCTAGCGATATTGGATCTCTTGCAGGTCCAGGGCGGGGTGATTGCCCTAACGAAAATTGATCTCATCGACGATCCAGCTTGGCTCGATCTCATCGAAGACGATATTCACTCAGCCGTAAACCATACTGTTTTGGAAAATGCAACCATCGTCCGTGTATCTTCACGAACTCACCAGGGTATCCCAGAATTATTGGAGAGCCTGCAGGAATGCCTGGCCGAGCGCCCTCCTCGCCCCGACCTGGGACGCCCCCGCCTGCCGGTTGACCGTGTGTTCACCATGCCGGGTTTTGGAACTGTTGTAACCGGCACACTCAGCGATGGCAGCATGCACACCGGCAATGAAGTTGAAATCCTGCCATCCGGGTTGCATACGCGCATCCGCGGGCTTCAGACTCACAAGCAGAAAGAAGAAACCGCAGTCCCGGGAAGTCGCACAGCAGTAAATCTATCTGGGGTCACGGTTGATCAGGTGAAACGCGGGGATGTAATTACCTATCCGGGCACCTACCAGCCCAGTCGTCGCATCGATGTACGCTTTCGCTTGCTGCCAGATATCCCCCAACCGCTGAAACATGATACCCAGGTGAAATTTTTCCTTGGGGCTGCAGAGGTCCAATCCAGGGTGCGCCTGTTGGGGAGCGAAGAGCTGCTTCCTGCGCAAGAGGGCTGGCTTCAGCTCGAGCTTGAAGAGCCGGTCGTAGCTATCCGGGGTGATCGCTATATCCTGCGGCGTCCATCCCCGGGGGAAACCTTGGGAGGTGGGACGATTGTCGACCCTCACCCGAAGGGGCGACACAAACGTTTTTCAACCCAGGAGCTGGCAAATCTGGATAAAATGTCACAAGGCACCCCGGCAGAAATTTTGTTACAGTCAATGCTTGCCCTGGGGATCGCTCCGTTGCAGGATGTGATCAAGCGCTCCAATCTCGATGTAGCTACTGCCAAACAAGCCGCCCAGGACTTATTCACCGATGGAGGAATAATTGCAATTGATGGAAGCCCAGGAATTGCTCCATCTCCCCAGTCCATGGTGATATCAAACGCCTATTGGGGTCAGTTAAAACACGAAGTTATGCAAGAGTTGGCAGATTACCATAAGAGTTTCCCTCTGCGGTCAGGGATACCCCGTGAAGAGCTTAAGTCTCGTCTCAAGCTGTCCTCACGGGTATTTAATTTGATTCTGCATCGAGTTGCTTCTGATGATGGACTAGAGGAGAAGGGCTCGCTTATTCGTCTAACCGGTTACAAGATCCAATTCACCCCTCAACAGCAGCGTTCTGTGAATGGATTGCTTGCGCGCTTTGCTACCTCGCCATTCTCTCCCCCAACCGTGAAGGAATGTCAGACAGAGGTGGGTGAAGAACTTTATAACGCTATGATAGAGGTAGGTTTACTGGTTCCTGTCCCCCCGGATGTGGTCTTTCGGAAACAGGATTATGAGTTAATGGTATCCGAGATCATCGATTTATTGAAAAAGAAACAGACCATCACCGCTGGGGAGGTGCGTGACCACTTCAATACAAGCCGCCGGTATGTGCTTGCTCTGCTCGAATTTTTGGATGCTCAGGGAGTAACCATGCGGGAAGGTGATGTGCGTCGGTTAAAATAAGCCCGCTTAGCGATTAACACGACCGATAAGCGTCATTTTTCCAGGTATTCCTCGATATTCAGTGATTTGTATAGGCGGGTGCGGATGTCCGTCGGGATTGTCTCATCCTGAGTACTTTCATGGTATAGGTAAACAGTTTTCCGCAGCGTATCGACTACGATGCGGCAATTTTCACAGCCTTCCAGGTGCTGCTCTAAAACACTGCACAACTCGTCGTCTAGTTCTCCATCCACATACTCAGAAAGCGACCCAAGCAGCTGACGGCAATTCTTATGTTCGTGTTTCTTCTTTGTTTCCATCATCTACCTACTCCTCGTGGGGAATGTGCATGTGCTCTTGGCTCTTTATCAGGAGTATGCATTAATTTATCAAGCTGTGCATCACTGTATTTGTTCGTTTTTTCGCCAAAATAAATAGACAATTCTTCTCTCAATCGCAGACGGGCGCGTGAAAGCCGTGTCTTAACTGCCGTGTCTGTTAAACCGAGTATTTCGGCTGTCTCATGTGTAGATAAATCATTGATATCTCTAAGTAGAAAAACCACTCTTAATCTTTCGGGAAGTTTCTGTACCGCTGCATCTAATTTTTCTTTTGTTTCCTCAGACAACAACTCTTCTTCTGGCAAGCAACACCAATCTATGATTTGTAATGGTTCTTGTTCACCTTCTTCGGTCTCTACGGGCTCGTCGATTGATACAGTGTCTGGATGTTTTCGCCGTATGACCATTAATGCTTCATTTGTTGCGATTCGAAAAAGCCAAGTCGATATTTTCGATCTTCCGTCGAATGATTTTATTCCTCGATAAGCTTTTAAAAATGTCTCTTGCAATACATCTTCAGCATCTTGTTGCTGGTTGAGCATTTTGATCGCCAGGCGGTAGATCTTAGCTGAGTAGGCATCCACCAGGCGTGCAAACTCGGCTGGATCACCTGCATGCAAAGATTCTAATGAAAACCCTTCGGTTTCAACCTTATTCTCGTTGCCATTCATTGTTTAGATGCGCCTCGATTTAGATCGTTGCACTCTTAGTCTTTGATAATTTTTTTCGATCCCACATTATCCACAGGTGCAGATAAAGTATAACCGAAAACTAATCCAACATCATAATAATAGATTAGATGACCATAATAACTATATTACAAAGATTGCCCATTAAAATCCATTTTCACTTCCATCGTGTGCATATAATCCAAAATTTACAGGTACAATTACTCGAAGGTGACACTACCCGAAGCTTTAATGATTGGGTTTTTGTATCCATAAAATCGATCATAAAATCATCAACTTGGATCATATAATTCCTAATGGCTGACTCCCCTGCTTCCCTCGCTCCATATTTTTCTCCCCACGGCATTGCCGTGATTGGTGCTTCCACCGACCCAAACAAGCTTGGATATGGCTTGGCCCGCAACCTGGTGCAAAGTAATTTTCAGGGTGTGATTCATTTCGTCAATCCTAAAGGCGGCAGCCTGTTCGGTCACCCCATTTATTCATCGGTCGTAGACCTGCCGGATCCGGTTGACCTTGCGATTATCCTTATCCCCGCTGATGGCATTGCCAAAGTGCTAGGCGAGTGTGGCACGCGGTGCATCCACGCCGTGATCATCGCTTCAGGGGGGTTCCGAGAAACCGGTGAACATGGTGCCGCTTTGGAGAAAGAGCTACTGAAAATTGCCCGGCACAATGGCATCCGCATGATCGGACCAAACTGCATTGGGCTGCTCGATACTCACTTGCCTCTGGATGCCACATTCCTTCCTCCACCCGGCCCGCCTCCCGGCGATATAGCATTTATCTCGCATTCCGGTGCCATATGCGCCGCAGTGATCGATTGGGCCCGCGGTCAAGGCTTTGGGCTCTCCCGTCTGGTAAGCCTGGGGAATCAAGCCGATGTAACCGAAACGGATGTATTAGCTCCCGTCGCTGAAGACAGGTTCACTCGGGTTCTGACGCTCTATCTCGAGGGCGTGAGTGATGGTCAAAAATTCGTTCAGGAAGCTCGAAAAATCACCCCCAAAAAGCCCATCGTTGCCCTGAAAGTCGGGCGTTATCCCAGCGGTCAGCGTGCGGCGGCTTCTCACACCGGAGCCCTTGCCGGTCAGGAAAACGCCTTTAATGCGGCCTTTCGCCGGGCTGGTGTGATCCGCGCCGATACCAGCGAAGAGCTCTTCGATTGGGCGCGTGCTTTAGCCTGGTGCCCTCTTCCCAAAGGTCGTGCCATTGGCGTGCTCACCAGTGCCGGTGGTCCTGGGGTTACCGCTGCCGATGCCTTGGAAATGAATGGCATGTCTCTGGCAACACTGGCCTCCGATACGCGTGAAAAATTAGCCAAGCTGTTACCGCCGGC
>JBGOYO010000152.1:0-7137 GCA_041479715.1 Anaerolineae bacterium | reverse complement strand
TGTTATCGCTCACCTGTGGTCATGGCAGCAGGCTTCGCTGGCGCGGGCAGAAGCTGCACTGCATGATAAGCTGCCCGACTATCCCCAGTGGTGGGTGATCAATGGTCCCGACCCGGAGGAAGACGTGGAGCGGACGAATGCTTGGCTATATGAGGCCAGCAAAAACAAACCCTGGTCCACGGTTTATGCAGATTGGAAAGCGCAGTTCGAGCACTATCTGGAACTCATCCGGCAGATTCCCGAAAAAGACCTGCTCGAGATGGGAAGGTATGCCTGGATGGGTGACTACCCCCTGGCAGCAAGCCCCTTGGGTTCCCTGGATCACCATATCGAGCATTATGATACCTTATCTGCCTGGCTGCAAAATGACGGAAGATGAAGACAGAGGGATAAGCTGCGCTACCCAGTTCAACCCCATCGATGGTTGTGCGCAGCCGGAATATGGAATGCGTGTGAAGGAAAAAAATAGTCAGCGCTGACGATGTCATCAGCATCTGCAGACTTTTATCGAGCAACGGCATCCAGGTCTGGCTGACCGGTGGGTGGGGGATCGATGCGCTGTTGGGTCTGCAGACCCGCCCGCACCATGATCTGGATGTGATCATGCTGGTGGACGACGTGGCTCGCCTGCTGGAGCTCATGTGCAACCAAGGTTATGTGTATAAGGAGCTTTGGTCTGAAAACCTGTGGACGGTGGATGCACATGGGACCAGGACGGAGACCGCATTTTTCCTGCGGGATGCGGACGGGCGCGAGTTCGATGCGCATGCGCTGCGTTTGGATGAACAGGGCAACGGGATTCCGGCGTGGGAGAAGGCTGAGGGGTTCATCTTCACACCACAATACTTGTCTGGCGAAGGAATGGTTGCCGGATATCCCGTCAGATGTATGTCGGCAGAGTACCAGATGGTCGCTCACACGGGGTATGCCCTGCCAGACAAGCAGGTGCCCGATTTAATCAGGCTATATGAGAAGTTCGCTGTAGAATACCCGAAGGAGATCTCTCGGATTATTTACCGCAAATAGATAACAATGGCACCCAGGAGATGATCCTGACGCAACCGGCTCGATTCTCATCACACACCAAGGGTTTTTATCTACCCCCCCTGCATTTAATCAACTCTTCTCCTCATTATGCAGGTGCTGCCAATGGTTAACTGATTTAGTGCTACAATATTTATCGTCCCTTTATTTTTTATCGGTATCAAGCAATTATCTTACGCCATCATCCAGACGAATATCCTTAAATTCATAGCTGAACCGGTGGAAAAGCTAATCATCTGCTGCTTCCACCAACCAAACAAACAGGAGGACCGTATGTCCCGATTTACGAAAACAATTGTTCTTATTGGTTTCGTTGTCTTGGCAGCCGTGGTCATTTCATTCGACGCATCCCATGTTTCAGCAGCAAGCATCTTCTATGTAACCAAAAGCGGGAATGATTCGAATGATTGCCTGAGCCCGGCTACTCCTTGTTACAGCATCAACGGCGCATCAGGCAAGGCGGCACCGGGCGATATCATCGAGGTCACGGCTGAAACCTTTACCGGCAGCGGGGAAAACGTTGTCGTCATTGACAAAGATGTTACTCTCTCCGGCGGATGGAACGCGGAATTTAATGTCCAAACGGGGATGTCGATTGTGGATGGACAAAACACACGCCGAGTAATTTATATATTCGGAGCAACAACAGTCGTCTCCATTGATCACTTCACGTTTCAAAATGGATTCACTACAATGGGTTCAGGTGGGGTTGTAAGTGAGGGAATACTAACCCTCGATCATTGCATTTTAAAGTTAAACCATGTAGCGGCTTATGGTGGCGGGGGGGTCGATAATTATGGCACCTTGACTGTCCGATGGAGCACGATTATCAATAACGTTGGATCAGGCATTTACAATGATCAGATAGCAGGGCCATTGACCGTAACGAACAGCACAATCAGCAACAATAGCGGTGGGGTTGGCATCTACGTCCATAACCAGGATGCCACCATCGTTAATAGCACCATAAGCGGGAACACGAATGGCAGTTATTATGATGACGGTGGAGGGATTTATTATGGGGGTGGTCCAGACAAGACCATGTCATTGAGGAACGTCACCATTACAGGCAATCGAGCCACATCTTATGGCGGCGGCATATATATGGATAACACTTATGGTGGGCAGCTGCTGATGTCTAATTCCATCCTATCGGGGAATATTGCTAATGATGCCCCTGATTGTTACGGGCCGATCACCTCACAAGGTTATAACATCGTCGGTGATACTTTTGAGTGCACCTTTATCAGTGCGGATGGCGACCAGCTTGATGTAGACCCGAAACTTGGGCCGCTGCAAGATAACGGCGGGCCAACCTTTACCCATTGGATTTACGCAGGCAGCCCTGCTATTGATAGTGGAAACCCTGCGGGCTGCCTCGATCAGAATGGCAGCCCGCTGACGATCGATCAACGTGGTTACACCCGCCCCCTGGATGGGGATAGCGACGGGATTAATGTGTGTGACATTGGAGCGTATGAAGCGGATCCAGATCATTTACCACCCCCACCTCCTGAAGCGATTTGGTACGTCACCCCTGATGGGAATAACAGCAACGACTGCCATTCACCGGTTACCGCTTGCAGCACGATCAATGGCGCGCTTAATAAAGCAGCCTCAGGAGATACGATTAACGTCTCTACGGGGGTATTTACCGAACCGGCAGGTTACGAAGTGGTGTTGATTCAAAAAAATATAACCATTTCTGGTGGGTGGAAGCCTGATTTCACCGGTCAGACCGGCTACACGATTATCGATGGCCAAAATATTCACCGTGGAATCACGATCAACGCACAGTTTCGGGTAACACTCGAGCGATTGTTCGTAAGAAATGGATTATCGCTCGAAGCTGACGGTGGAGGTATTTCTATTGCATATCTCGCCAAAGTCACCATAGAAGATACAATCATCTCTGCAAATGTCACCGGTAGTTCTGACCCTTTTAACTCCCATCCACAAAATGGTGGCGGTATTGGAATGGAAACCTTTGTACGATTGACGTTGAATGACAGCCTGGTCATGGGTAATTCGGCGAGGGGAGAAGGGGGAGGCATCTACTGCGCTGAAAGCACGGTTACTTTGAATAACAGCACAATTATATTTAATGAAGCCGGCACAGGTGGCGGGATTGGAAGCAAGATCCATGGGCAGATCGAATTAAACCACAGCATGGTGAGCAATAATACCAGTAATAATTGGGGTGGAGGAATTGATTCGTCTGATACTGACCTAACCCTAAAATACAGCTCGGTGACGGGAAATGTTTCCATTGGGAGTGGTGGGGGTGTATACGGTCATAGGATGACCATCGAGAGCAGCACAATAAGCGGCAATACAGGCGATATTGGGGGAGGAATATACGCCTGGTCAAGCGTAGAGGTGAATAATAGTGCAATCTTATATAACACAGCTCTCGGCAATGGCGGTGGTATCTATAGCATGGGAGAAATCTTCCTGGTAAACGCCACGGTTGCCAATAACCGTGCAGGGACCTCCCCGGCTGACCAGGCTGATGGAGGAGGAATATACAAATCTGGTTACAATTCAATTCAAGCCAGTAATGCGACCATCGTCAGAAACACTGCTGCTCGCGCAGGAGGCGGTATTTGGAGCTCGAATGCCCAAATTGATCTTAGGAATTCGATCCTGGCAGACAACCTAGCAGCCAGCGGGCCTGATTGCACCGGCGATATCCGTTCAGCCGGCTATGACCTTGTGGGAGATCCATCAGGCTGCAATTTTATTCCATCAGTAGGCGACTTAACCGCTGTAGATCCACAGCTTTTACGGTTCTATGGCAACCCTGGTACGGTGGCAATGCGGTCGGAAAGCCCGGCGATTGACGCCGGCAACCCGGGCGGTTGTGCTGACCAATTGGGAAATCCCATCACAGTAGACCAGCTAGGCAACATCAGACCCCTGGATGGAAATGGTGATGGCAACGCAGTTTGCGATATTGGCGCGCTTGAGTTTAACCCGGCAGCCCCACCTCAATGGTCGTTCCTGCCATTGGTAAACCGATAACAGCAATTACACCGCACCGTTTTGCCTGACCGAGTACGTCTATCACTACATGATACAACCACTCTTTTATGGATGGCAGCATGAATGAAAACCTGGAAATAATCAAAGAAATAGAAAACCAGATCGAAGCGGCATTGTGGGATTCGGAAGTTCACGAAGAGCTTGAAAAAGCATTTCAAGTTTACCAGGATGCCGAGAGTAAGCTCAATGAACTGCAAATCGGAGAAAATAACCCGGCGTACCCTGAGCAGCAGCGGGTGTTATCCTACTGCCTGATGCGCCAGGGGAATATCCTCAGGCAGCTGGGCAAGCCTCAGGTGGCCCTCGAGATAGGCTGGCGTGAGATTGGTGCAGCAAGGGCATCAGGTGATGAGATTGCCCTGGGACGAGCGTTGATGTCTACCGGCACCAACCTGATCGTTGCTGGCAAAATTACCGAAGGTCTGCGCATTCTTGATGATGGTCGGACGGTGTTCGAAAAAGGCGATAGCTACGACCACAAACAGGGATTGGGCTGGTATTGGATCCTGCAAGCTGACCTGGCGAACGCCGGGCTGGTCAAGAGGAAGCCAGCAGAGGTAATCGAAATTGCCACCCGCGCCCTGGAAATCCTCGCGCCGATCGAGAATTGGCTGGGTGTGGCCAGGTGTTATGCTGCCCGGGCGACAGCCCGCGAAAAATTGGGGGATGAGGCGGGTGCTGCCAAAGACCACCAGGATCAAGAGTTATACGAAAGCAAGATCGAACCGGGAGATGAAAATGGTTAAGCATTCCAATTGCTTTCATGCCGTTGAGTTCTCCTTGGGAAAGGAAGGACATATGATCAGGCTCATGAAAATATCCGTCTATGCATTGGTATTGGTCCTGCTGGCAGTCAGCACTTCTTCGAGCCCAACACAAGTCTCAGCCGCGAGCGTTCGTTACGTTATCAAGGGTGGCTACGATGGTTATGACTGCCTCACCCCAGCCAAAGCATGTGGGACGATCGATGGCGCCCTGTATAGAGCCGTCGCGGGCGACACGATCGAGGTGACGGCGGAAACATATTACGGCGGCGGTGAACAGGTCGTATTCATCAATAAAGACATTTCGTTATCCGGGGGTTGGGATCAGACGTTCACCAACCGGACCGGTCGCACCACCATCGATGGGCAGAACACCCGCCAGGGGATTGAGATTGTGCAAGCTGCGCGCTTAGATATCGAGTACTTCATCATCCAAAATGGATCCGGTACGAACAATGCTGGTGGGATTGTGAATTGGGGAACACTCACCATCGATAACTGCATCGTGCAATATACTTACGACGCCGGTTACATGGGTGTCGGGATCTTAAGCTTTGGACCATTGACAGTTGCCAGAAGCACAATTCGAGATTATTCCGGTCCTGGCATCGATAGTGAAGTTGGACCATTAACCATCACTGAAAGCACGATCAGCAACAATGCTCATGGCCCTGGTATATGGATTTACGAACAAAGCGCCAGCATTGTCAACAGCACGATCAGCGGAAATTTAAATAATTATACGTCTGCCGGTGGAGGGATTTTTTATGTGGGCGTTGCCGGTCAAAGCTTGACCCTCAGGAATGTCACCATTACTGGGAACCAGGCATTTAACTCGGGTGGTGGCATCTCCATGAACAATACTGATGGCGGTCAGATATTGATGGCGAATTCCATCCTGGCTGGAAATACTGCTCCTACTGGGTCGGATTGTTCTGGCTCGATCACCTCACAAGGCTACAACATCATCGGCGAAACCTCGGGCTGCACCATTAGCAGCACCGTCAGCGACCAGCTCGACGTCGACCCTAAGATCGCTCCATTAACCTATAACGGAGGTCCCACATACACGCACCGGGTGATTGCCGGCAGCCCGGCTATTGACGGCGGCAACCCGGGCGGCTGCCTGGGCCAACCTGGGAATCCCCTCACTATAGACCAACGCGGCTTCGCGCGGCCATTGGATGGAAACGGCGATGGCACTCCAGTTTGTGACGTTGGTGCATATGAGTATGACCCGTCGGTGATCATCCTGTCGTCTTTCTTGCCGGTGGTAATAAGATAAAGACAGGGGATGGTGGTTAAGTATCCTGATTACCTGATTGCCGGATTGCCTGATATCGAGCGATCTTCTCGATATGATCGACTAATTACATAATCCCCTATTTCTTCGTATTCCTTTCCACCCGGTACTTCACCATCCTGCGGATCAGGTCATACGGGATGGGCTGGTCGAGCGGGAACTGCACCGCCCCTTTTGAAAATTTATACGGGGTCAGCTCACCTTTGAACTCTTCGATCCCCTCTCCCGTCGGGTAAAACCCAATGAAGGTACTATGCCCGGCAAACCACACAAGCATGCCGTTTAGATAAAAGCCGGGCATTGCGTAGCTGATCCTTTCCACTGCCCCGGGTGCGGTCTCCTTGATCACCGCCCTCACCTTTTGCAGGATTTTCTGCATATCATCCGGGAACTGGGCGATGTATTCGTCGGTCGTGGTTGGTTTTCTTGCACTATTCTCCACGTAGTCATTCCTCCCATCTCTTGACATATCCCTCTTCCGCTACTATAATATAGTATCACTATAATGAGTATAGGTATACTACATTCTATGACTGATGTCAATAGCCAGGTCAAATCCACTCATCGACAAAGACAGGCCCAGGCCACCCGCAGCATGATCGTGACGGCGGCGCAGGCGCTGTTCCTGGAGCAGGGTTATATCTGCACCACGATCGAATCCATTGCTGAACGCGCCGGTGTGGCCACCAGCACAGTTTACGCCATCTTCGGCTCGAAGCGCGGCATCCTGCGCGCCATCCGCGATTCGTGGCACGAGCGCACCCACATCCGCGAAGTGCTCAACAGCAGCCAGAAGTCTGCCCGGCCGGAGGAACGGCTGGACCTGCTGGCCGATGCTACGCGCAAGCAATGGGAAATGGGTGCAGAAGTTACTGCGATATACACCGGCGCAGCTGCAGCTGACCCGCGGGCGGCTGCCGAGCTGAGCCAGGCATTGGTCGGGCGGAGCGAGGGTCTGCAGAACTTCGCCAAGAGCATGGA
>JBGOYO010000151.1:0-7149 GCA_041479715.1 Anaerolineae bacterium | reverse complement strand
TTCCTTTTCGGCTCATTTGTTGATTGAGGGTTTATTTTTTTTAAATCCTAAATCCATTGGTTCAGCTGCAACAAATTGAAATGTGCTGTCCAAGGCACCAAAGTGTATTATTAATATCAAATCGAATTAAGTTATTTTGCTGGGATCGTGTGCTGGCAGGATCACTTCAAATGTGGAACCTTGCCCAACCACACTTTCCACCCGTATTTCCCCGTGATGGACATGGGCGATCCATTGGGCGATCGCCAGCCCCAGGCCTGTCCCGGATGATTCCGCGTCACTCGCCTCCCCTTCTGCGCTAACCTTGCGGGTGCGGGACGAATCCGCCTGATAAAAGCGGTCGAATAGATGTGGAATGTGCTCGGCAGCAATGCCGATGCCATTATCATGCACCCTTACCCACGCCAGGGAGCTTCCAGCTTGCTCCCGCCTCCCCGACGAGACGTCCACCTGTGGGTTAGCGCCACCGGCAGAATATTTGATAGCGTTCTCCACAAGGTTGGTGAACATTTGAGCAAGTGTGGAGCGATCGCCGGTGACCGTAATTTCAGGCAGCTCTCCGATCACTAAGGTCACACCCTGCGCTTTCGCCAACGGCTCCATCCGTTCGATTACTTCTGAGACCAGCCCTCCCAGGTCAACAACTTCAAATCTTAAGCTCATCTGCCCGGCATCCATGCGCGCCAGGGCCAGCAAATTCGTCACCAGGCGGATCATGAACTTATTTTCAGACTGGATAGTGCGCAATACGCGCTCGTATTCATCCGCCGAACGCCGGTTGGAGAGCATCCGGCTGGTCTCCAGGTCAATGATCGTCAAGGGGGTGCGCAGCTCATGGCTGGCGTCGGCGGTGAACTGCTTCTGTCGGGAAAATGCTGCCTGCAGGCGATCGAGCATGTCATCGAAGGTATTGCCCAACTGCGTGAGCTCATCCCGGCCGGGTAAGTGCAGCCGGCGATTAAGGTCGGTCTCACCGATTAGCCTGGCTGTCTGTGTAATCGTCTGAACCGGGCGCAGAGCCTTATCGGCCAGCCAGAAGCCGCCGGTTAAAGCAATCGCCAACGTCAGCAGGTTCCCAATCACCAGCGTGACCAGCAAGCGTCCCAGCTGGTTATTCGGGTCTAATGGCACGCCCACCAATAAGTAGCCGGTAACAGTCCCATTCTGAACAATTGCCGGGTTGATGAACAGGAAACGGCCGTTTAAGATCGCAGAAGTGATTGGAATGCTGGCTTGTACCACACCTTTCCAGCCGGGGAGTGGGAGGTTTAATTGCCCAATTTGATTGGGCGAAAGGATCCCCTTGCTTTGGACGATGGTCCCATCCGTCGCCAGGATTGCTACCACGCTGTCTACTTGCTCATTGGTGTTAAGGTCGGGGGTGCTTCCTGGGAGTACCGAAAAGATATTCTGAGCTTGCTCAAAGCCGTGTTCTGAATCGGATTGGCCTAATGTGTGTTCAATGGTGACGTTCAACCGTCCCAATGCGATCGAGTGGACGTCCTGTGTCTGGCGCCAGAAAATGAACCCACTGAAAACCAACATCACGACCCCCAGGATCAAAACGAACCAGATCACCAAACGGAAGCGGATGCTGTGGACGAAGAGGGAAAGCGATTGTCTGGTTATCTTACCCCGGCTTTTCATATTTTTCTGATTCTCCTTCCCTACCTCTAAGTCGGGTTGGGTCAGGGTTGCACCGTCAGGCTTCCGGCTTATTCAAGCGGTAGCCATACCCGCGCACGGTTTCAATCAGCTTGACCTCGAAAGGGTCATCCACCTTGCGTCTCAAGCGACGAATATAGACGTCCACCAGGTTCGATCCGCTGGCTCCACCATAATCCCATACATGCCTTTCGGCCATTTCGCGTGTGATCAGCCAGTTGGGGTTGCGGATCATGTATTCAAGCAGGGCAAATTCCCTGCCAGTCAGCTCGATGGGTACGCCTGCACGACGGGTGCTGTGCGTCGCCGGATCGAGCTCAAGGTCACCCACGGTCAGCACGCCGGTTTTATCAGGAGCATCGCGCCGCAGCAGGGCCCTCAGCCGAGCCTGCAGCTCATCCAATGAGAAAGGCTTGATCAGATAATCATCAGCGCCGCTATCCAAGCCTTTCACCCGGTCATCAACCGTGTCTCGGGCGGTCAGGAGGATAATGGGGGTGCGCAGGTGTTGTTGACGCAGGTTTCGGCACACCTCCAACCCATCGCGTTTGGGCAGCATGATATCGAGGATGATGGCATCATAGGCGGTCAGCTCGGCAAGCTCTTGCCCCTCCACACCATCCGCAGCCGCATCCATTACGTACCCCGATTCTTCCAGGCTCAACTTGATGGAATTACGCAGGTGTTGATTATCCTCGACGACCAGCAAACGCATGTCAAAATTATACAACCTTCCTGGTCTACCGTCTGACCGGCCTGGTCTGCCTGGCGGGGATTAAGCGCAGCTCTTTTTCCTTTTTCATCTGGCGGGCGTTGATCATCCAGAAAGAGGTGAGGAATACCACCACCAGGAACGTGCTCAGGTAGACCAGCTGCACTGCACCCAGTGAAGAATCACTCCCGGCGAAGAAAGCATGCAACACCACTCCGAGATATCCCACAAGGCTCAGTAAGTGGATTGCCTTGAATCTCTTTTGGCCGATGCGTTTCCGAAGGTAAAAAGTGATTGTTACCAGCACGCTCAGGTACGCGCCAATCACGCCCAGACCGACCCATATCGGCCGGTAGGTGGAGAGGAATGGGATAAAAATTTGGGTCAGCGTAAATGGCAGGAATTGATCGAACAGCAAGACGCTGACGTGTAAAATGACGAAACCGATGGCAAGTAGAGATAGGTACTCATGAAAATCGACCGCGAACGTTGGTGAAATAACACGTTCAAAGAATTTGGTGGGTATTGCCAGTCCCCATACCATGGAAAACCAGAGCAGGAAATAACCCACCCAGCCGGCTGCCCGCGTAATGTACCACGTGGTATGCACGCTGTTGGTCGCAAACAGCCAGGTGAAAAGGCTGCCGATCGCCTGGCCCATAGGCGGATACACGACGACCAGGAACCCGAAAGCCCCGAACAACAGCGCTGCCATTAATACTACCCCGCCGATGAGAATGGTGGTTAAACGTTTCTGATTCATATTTGATGATCCCACTTTAAGATCAGACATGGAACACCTCGTGGTAATTCTTTGAACCATGCACCCAGCCGTTTTTATCCACGGCCAGGTATGCTTTGGAAGTTTGCCGCGTGAATAGTTCGTCCGCGTTATTCGGTCCTGCGATCAGCAGCACCTTGGCGTACACTTCGGCCTCGGCAGCCTGTTCAGCCCACACGGTAGTGCTGAGCCATTCGCTCTGTGCCGGCTCACCGCTGCGCGGGTCAATCAGGTGATGCTGGAAGTGACCATTGTGCTTCCACTGCCGTTTGGCGGTGGAAGATGTGGCAACTGCCCCCGGCATGACGTGCAAGACTGCCAGGTTCTCTTCTGGCAACAGCGGGTTTTCCAGGCCGATCTCCCAATCGGGTTCACCGTTTGGCAGGTTGACCAGGAATATATCCCCGCCCGCACTCACGGCACATGCGCTGGAAACACTTGCCAACTTGCGCGCCGCCTGCTCGGCGATCCAACCTTTGGCGATCCCTCCCAGGTCGACCTGCATGCCCGGGGGTAAAAGGATCGAACGTGTCGCTGCATCCAGCTGTACTTTTCGAAAATCTTGGTCTGGGTCTTCCCCAATTTCGATCTGCTCAACGAGCCCCTCTCGAGGAACAAGGTTTCTGATATCATCCATGCTCCGGTCATAGCCTGCTCGCTGCAAGGCTGGTAGGATGGCGGGATCGAACAACCCCCCGGTTTCAACTGCCAGGTTATACGCCAGCTGGATCACCTCGAACATTTCGGCTGAAGCCTGGAACCAGCTGCCAGCTGAACGGTTGAGCTCTGCCAGCTCGCTGGTTTCGGTAAACCTGGTGAAGCGTGTTTCGCTCTGGTTTATGAATTGCCGCGACCTTACGAATCCTTGATTGATGGCAACAGGGTCCTTTCCGCTTGCCGCCAGGACGATATCCGAATTCATGGCGCGAAATTCATCGTAGAGCATTTTATGATCCGCCTGTCCGTAGCCGTGGGCTAAAAGAGCGCGACTGCAGCTGACTCGAAAACGGGAAACCACTCGATTGCGAGTTGCGGCTGAATTGCTGGATGGTTGGGTTGGATGACGGGGCGCTGATCACCGGCTGAGAAATTTGCAGCGGGGCGGGTTTGTTGGAGTGCGATAATATGATCCAACCTCCCAGGAAGCTGAAGACAGACGCAATGGTGATCCACGCACGCAAACTTTTCTTTACGATTTTCATATTGGTAACCTTTCCTTGTAATACCATCAGGTGATTAGACAGTAATAAGTAACCCTTGGGGTTTAAGCTTTTGACCCAGATTAATGTGATGAACCTGTGCTACCTTGGGGAAGGTAAATATTTCCGTTTGAATCAATGGAAATTATCCCCCTTTGCTGCAGCACCAATAAAAGGTTTTGGTATTGTGCGACAACCTGGCTTGCCTGGCTCAGCTGTGATTGCAGGTCACTCACCTGCTGCTGCAACTGCTGCACCTGAGCTGTAGTCGAACCAGACGATTGAGCGGTGTTGACGCTAGAATTAGTGCTGGAATTAGCAGTACTGGAATTCGGTGAATTTTGGAGTGGGACGACATTCTTATTGGTGAAGGCACTCACTCCGATCACCATAATCCCCAAACCGATTATGGCGGTGATGATCAATGCGGTTGTTATTGCGGAGGCATGTTTCATAATGTTTACCCTTCTGCGAAACAAGATATTGTGTATCTATAAGGCATAATATATCAAGTTAAGATGACAATCAGATGAACAATCATGGTCAATACCCGCAACGGATCGATTTTTGTTGGGCTCTTCTGCTCATCAGAGAATGGAGCGTTTTACGTCCAAAGCATGTAGCTGAGTTAATGGAAAATTTCATCATTCTGGCAAATCCTTGAAATAGCATTCTTTTACTGCAAATCATACAAATAATCTCCCCAGCATTCGTCAGCGTGTGTTATTATTAGTTGATAATAATTCTCTAAAGAAAATGATTATCTAATTAAATATAAATATGTCCTATTCAGAGAAAAACTTCGAGCAGCTACTTAAAAAGTTGCGTGAATTGGATTACCGTCTCACCCCTCAGCGTATAGAGCTGGTACGGTTGATCACCAACAGCAAAGACCACCCCAATGCGGCACAACTTTTTGAGCAGGTTAAAGTCATTTTTCCCACGATAAGTTTCGCCACGGTTTATAAAACGCTCGCCTTGTTGAAAGAATTGGGTGAAGTGATCGAGATCAGTTTACACGATGATAACCATTTCGATGCAATTCGACCTTCCCCTCATCCCCATCTAATTTGTACAAGCTGTAACACAATATTGGATGGTGAACTGCAAGCACCTATACAAACTCTGGTAGACGAAATACAAGATATTTCCGGGTATCAAATACATCGCCAACAGCTCATCTTTTACGGGTTGTGCCCAGACTGCCAAAAAAACGATGGAATGTGAAACCGTTATTTTACAAAATATAAGCACACGGAATATAACAAACTATTCCACCCAACGAAAGGATGCTAAATGAGCAAGAAAAAACAACTGACAACCAATGAAGGACAACCCATCGCTGATAACCAAAACTCACTGACTGCCGGACCGCGCGGTCCACTGTTGATGCAGGATTATCAATTGATGGAGAAATTAGCCACGTTTAATCGTGAACGCGTGCCAGAACGCATCGTGCATGCCAAAGGCTCCGGTGCTTTCGGAACCCTGACCATCACCAATGACATTACCCGCTATTCCAAAGCCAAAGTATTTTCCACGGTCGGTAAACAGACCCCGTGTTTGCTTCGTTTCTCTACTGTGGCAGGTGAACGTGGTGCTGCGGATGCTGAGCGTGACGTGCGCGGATTCGCCATTAAATTCTACACGGAGGAAGGCAATTGGGATATGGTCGGGAACAATACACCCGTGTTCTTTATCCGAGATCCCTACAAATTCCCCGACTTCATCCACACTCAGAAGCGCGACCCGGAGACTAATTTGCGCTCTCCGACTGCCATGTGGGATTTCTGGTCGCTCTCTCCCGAAAGCCTGCACCAGGTCACCATCCTGTTCAGCGATCGCGGCCTACCCCAAGGCTATCGCTTCGTAAACGGATATGGAAGTCATACTTATAGCTTCATCAATGCTAAAAACGAGCGCTTCTGGGTCAAATTCCACTTCAAAGTAATGCAAGGCATTAAAACATGGACCAACGCCGAAGCAGCAGAGATTGTTGGGAAGGATCGTGAAAGTTCGCAGCGTGACTTGTTCGAATCAATTGAGCGGGGTGACTTTCCGAAGTGGAAATTCCAGGTGCAAATCATGCCCGAGGTTGAGGCTGATACTTATCCACTCAACCCCTTTGACCTCACCAAGGTCTGGCCGCACGCTGACTACCCATTAATCGATGTTGGTATCCTGGAGCTCAACCGCAACGCTGATAACTATTTTGCCGAGATTGAACAAGCTGCTTTTGAGCCTTCCAACATCGTCCCCGGGATTGGTTTCTCGCCCGATAAAATGCTCCAGGGTCGCATAATGTCTTATTCGGACGCTCATCGTTATCGCATTGGCGTGAATTATGCTTCGTTGCCAGTCAACCACCCCCACACTGAAGTCCAGAACTATTCCCGTGATGGTCACATGCGTTTCGACGGGAACTATGCAGGCGCGGTTAACTACGAGCCAAACAGTCAAGGTGGTCCGGTGCAGGACCCGCAATATCTCGAACCCCCGCTAAAAATTTCAGGAGATGCTGATCGTTATGACCATCGTACAGGCAACGATGATTACACTCAGCCTGGAAACTTATTCCGCCTGATGAATACCAGCCAAAAAGAACAGCTTTTCAGCAATATTGCGGAAGCCATGCAGGGTGTTCCCGAGCACATCATTGCCCGCCAGTTGGTACATTTTTATAAAGCTGATCCGAATTACGGGAGCGGTGTAGCTGCCAAACTCGGCATCGATATGAAGCGCTTCATCCCATGGACAAAACTCTCCCTGGCAGAATTGATTGAAAAGACTGC
>JBGOYO010000150.1:0-7165 GCA_041479715.1 Anaerolineae bacterium | reverse complement strand
TTCCCCTCTTCCTGCACCACCGATTCCCGATATGCCCGGCTGTACTCTTTGCGCTGCGATTGTTGGATGATGCCTCGTTTAAAATTAAGCTCATCCATCTTGCGCTCCAACAGGCTCTTGCTGAACCGGTTATTCGGCACGTAATATGCCGTACATAATTCCCAGATATCTACCAGCGAGAAGCCATCATTCTGTATCGCCTGAACGATTAAATCAGGCAATCCCTTATCAAATGAAGTTGTTCGAGCTGTGAAGCTGGCGCCATTCACAGCCACCGTTTGGCAGATATCCATCGCTTGCTCCAGCTGACCCAGCGGTGTCGAGCTGGTAACGCTGTGCGGTGGCGTGGTAACCGAATGTTCGCCGCCCGTCATCCCATAATTGAAGTTGTTGAACACGATCACGGTCACACCGATGTTCCTGCGCGCCGCATTGATCAGGTGGTGTCCTCCAATCCCACACCCCCCATCACCCATCAGTACGATCACCTTGAGTTCAGGGTTCGCCAATTTGATCCCCGTGGCATAAGTCACCGACCGCCCGTGCAGCCCGTGAAACGCGTTCGTGGTGAAATACTTATCCGCCAGCCCGCTGCAGCCGATGTCGGTCACGATCACCACTTTGCTCGGATCAATCTGTAGATTAACCAGGGCTGAGTTCAGATGATCCGTGATCATCCCGTGCCCACATCCCGGGCAGAAGAAAAATGGCAGCAAGTTCTCATCAACATAAGTGCTTACCGGCTGCTCGGTCATAAGATGCCTCCTTGCTCGAGGATTTCTTCTGGGCTGATCAATTCTCCATCCACCCGGTTAATCCCGACCACTTCCACTCCATCAGGCGCCAGTCGTTCCACCTCCAGCCGGTACTGCCCAAGATTTAGCTCAGGTACGATCACATTTCTAACCCCTTTCATCGATTCCCTGATTATCTTTCCCGGTACCGGCCACAAAGAATATATCGTCAAAGACGAAACCAGCCCGCCTTTCTTCCGTCCTGTTTCAACCGCCTCCTCTACTGCCCTGCTGGTGACCCCATAGCTGATGATCAGTGTCGTCGCTTCCGCCTGCATATCAGCCTTGACCAGAGAGATCTCATCTGTATGATCTTCCACTTTGGCTGCCAACCTCTCGTTAAGCTTGCGCACAGTATCTGGATTCTTGGTCAGCTGACCCTTCTCATCATGGGTGGACGTGGTGAAGCGCATGATATGCTCTCCGCCCACTGGCGAGAAAACGGGCACCCCATCAGGTGTTGTCGCCGCATAAGGGATAAACTTGCTCCCACTGGGAGCGCTGATTCTTTCACGCACTGCAACGCGCTCATAACTATCCACTTCCAGCGTGGTCATCGTTAGCACCGTTTCCTTATCCGTTGCCACGAAGACGGGTAGTCGGAAGCGTTCAGACAGGTCGAAGGCTTTGCACGTTAGGCTGTAGCACTCCTTGATATTGGTTGGAGAGAGCACGATCACGGGGTACCCTCCCGAAGTCCCCCAGCGCAGGAATTGGATATCTCCCTGTGCCACCGTGGTCGCTCCTCCAGTAGCCGGACCCATCCGCTGCACATCCACAATCACCATCGGCACCTCCCCCATGATCGCCAGCCCAATATTCTCACTGTATAGACTGATCCCTGGTCCGCTGGTCGCAGTCATCACTCGTTTTCCCGTCATAGCTGCACCGATGCAAAATCCCATCGAGGCAATTTCGTCTTCAGCCTGGATGGCAATCCCGCCCACCTTGGGCAGCTCCCGGATCATGTAAAGCAGAATGTCTGTCGCTGGCGTGATCGGGTAGCCGGCGAAAAAATTGCAGCCTGAATCGATCGCTCCCCGTACGATCGCTTGCGCTCCATTGATCAGTTCACGCATCCCACTACCTCCAATGGTCAAGTATCGCATAAGTATAACCAATCGCATGCAATCTCGGGAGTGAGCATGGTCACTCATTTACTCTGCACTTTTGTATATTGGATCATCCATAACTGCGCAAGATTCGGGTGGATTAACCCCTTCATTTGCTTATAATGATGGCATGATACCTTACACACAACTCTCCGATGATTATGCTCGTATCGAGCAAGTCATTCATTATCTAGAAAAGAACGCCTCTCGCCAGCCCAGTCTGAGCGAGATCGCTGCCAGCATCCACCTGAGTGAATATCATTTCCAGCGCTTATTCACCCGATGGGTGGGCATCAGTCCCAAGCGCTTCCTCCAGTTCATCACCAAGGAACACGCCAAGCAGCTCTTGTCTAAATCATCCAGCATCCTCGACGCCGCATATTCCGTCGGATTGTCTAGTCCGGGCAGATTGCATGACCTGTTCGTCACCTGGGAGGCGGTTACACCTGGTGAGTACAAACTGCGCGGCGAAGGTCTGCAGATCAGCTATGGTTTTCACCCCACTCCTTTTGGTGAGGTTTTATTAGGCACCACCGACCGTGGCATCTGCAATCTATCGTTCGTCATGCCTGCCGGACGCTCTGCAGCCCTGGAAACTTTGCGGAAAGAATGGCCGAAAGCCTGCCTGGTTGAAGATACTCCCAAGACCCAACCTCTGGTTGCTGAAATCTTTGGTACTCTCGGTCATAACCTTGCTCATCCACTGCATCTTTATCTGAGCGGCTCGAACTTCCAGCTCAAGGTGTGGGAGGCACTCTTGGGCATCCCATCGGGCAATGTGGTATCATACCGGGATATTGCCAGCTACCTAGGGGATCCCAATGCATCGCGCGCCGTCGGCAATGCTCTGGCACATAATCCTGTGGCAGTGTTGATCCCCTGCCACCGTGTGATTAACTCATTGGGTGAATTTGGTAATTACCATTATGGTGAGGCGCGAAAAATCGCTTTGCTGGGTTGGGAAATGTCCAAAGCCACCTACGCTGGTACCTAAAATTCGGAGTTTTTAACGGTATGAAACCACGAGCTTGGGCTGCACTCATTGCAGTCTATATTGTCTGGGGGTCCACCTACCTGGCCATCCGCTTCACCATTGAAACCATACCCCCTTTTATCTCCGCTGGTATCCGCTTCCTCATCTCTGGTGCCATCCTGTTCGCCTGGCGCCGATTGAGTGGTGATCCCACCCCAAAGAAGGCGGAATGGCGTGCTGCTTCAATAATAGGTCTTCTCTTATTATTGGGTGGTAATGGCGCGTTGGTATGGGCAGAGCAGCGCGTCCCTTCGGGTATCGCCTCCCTGTTCATCGCCACGGTCCCCCTGTGGATGGTAATGATCGATTCCTTACGTCCTGGCGGCACCCGCGCCAATTGGATCACCTGGTTGGGAGTGCTGATCAGTCTGTTTGGGATTGCTTTACTCGCCAACCCATGGCAGGCTCGTTCTGCGGGTAACCCTCCGATTGAACCCGTTGGAATCATCGTGCTGCTTATCGGGGCACTCTCCTGGTCCATTGGATCGCTTTACAGCCGTAAAGCCTCGCTTCCGAGCTCCCCGCTGTTGGGTACCGGTATGGAAATGTTGGCGGGATCTGTGGGCTTATTTGCTTTTGCCACCCTGATTGGAGAATGGAGCCAATTCGACATTTCTGCAGTGTCTTTACGCTCCATTAGCGGGCTGGCCTACTTGATCATATTTGGCTCAGGGATTGGGTTTGTGGCCTATACCTGGCTCTTGCGTAATGCGCCCACGACCATCGTATCTACCTACGCCTATGTCAACCCGGTGGTCGCCATTCTGCTTGGAAGTATCATCGCCAACGAGACCTTGGAAAAGATTGAGATCATTTCTGCGATCATCATCATTGCCGGAGTAGTCTTAATCACATCCGCAAAATCATTCTCTGCAAGGAAAGCCGCAGCTATTCCAATCACCCCCGGAGAGGACTGACCGCTTATCAGGATTCCCCGGGTATCTGAATACCTTATCCGAGATTAGCATAAAGGTACGATTCTCCTCCCCTAATGACCGGATTCTGATAAATAGGAGAGGTTGGGATTGGGGTGTAGTTTTTCAGGTCTTCCGTGCCTCTTTTTCGCGCCATTCGTGTTCCAAAATTCGTGGACGGCTGTGGTGACCCCATCACTGCAATTCGCCCTCTTTGGCTAAACCCTAACGGCTCGTACCGAATCATCTGCCTTTTGTTTCGACCCAGTACACAAGATCAATAATCCTCCCTTGGAATGACTAATTCCTCATGCTCATCGGTATAAACACTTTGATATAGATGGTGAACGCCCACGCGCCTTCCACTTTCCCTGCCGAATTACTCGCCGAAACCGTGATTTTGTGTATCCCCGGTTGCTCCCAGCTTAATAGAACCGTATCGGTGATACCAGCCGTATGGGAAATGCTCAGCTCACCATCCACTGACCAATCATAGGTGATCGGTACCGTGGTGGTGATTGGATCGACCGAGGCATTAAACAGGTAGCTTTCATTAACCCTCCCTGCTTCCGCACCACTCACCGTCACTCTAGTAGGCGGCATCCTGACCAATAGTGAAAACGTATCCGTCGTCGACCCTTCCGGATTTGACGCCGTCACCGTGATCACCTGTGTTCCCGGGTAATTCCAGATATAACTGGCAGTATCACTCAGCCCTGAAGTATGGGTGATGGGTGGTTGCTCACTCGCCTGCCATGTGTACGTGATTGGCAGGACCACATCGGTGGGAACTACGGTCGCCGTAAAAATATTCAATGCTCCCACATTGTTCTCTGTGGGTCCACTCACTGAAACGATAGGTATTTTTCTCTCAATGTCAATCACATGGGTATCCACCACGCTGCCCCCTGCATTAGACGCTGTGACGGTGATCGTCTTCGTTCCTGCCTCCTCCCACTTGAGCAGAATGTTATCCACCGTATCACCGGTGTGTTGCTCTGGCGTTATGTCTGTCGATTCCCATGTATAGGTTATTGGTGTGCCCGCTTCTTCTGGGCTGACCGTGGCAGTGAATGGGACGCTCTCACCAACATCTCCTTGTGCCGCACCCGTGATTTCCACGCTTTCCACACTACTGTATTGGTTGTTGATCGTAACCATGTATCCTGAGTCAGTCGCGTGATTGATGGACACTGAAATTCCATTCTCGGCGTCTGTAAACATTTCACCGGTCGTGTACATCGCCCCTGAATCGCCGGTATTGCAATCCCCATCTTGATCAATCACGATGGCCGGCTCGATGCGGCTAACATCCACATCATGGATGATGACTGCGAATCCCGGTAACCATTTGTCGTAGTCGATGGGGTTATCCGTCGGTTGTCGCACTTCCAGGGTGTAGAAATGGTTTACGCTCCCGTTTATCGGGATGCGCGCTCCAAGGAAGTTATTCGTCTGCGGTAAAACCAATCGTTCTAATGTGATGGTACTGACCGTGCCAGTGATAGCGGTGTATATCTGATCCGGTTTAATCCATTCCACCAGCTCCTTATGATAGGAAATCGTATGTTGTCCCAACGTCCCCCAAAATGGATCTTTCCCATTACTCCACACATCGCTC
The DNA here is from genome assembly GCA_041479715.1 of Anaerolineae bacterium. Classification (GTDB taxonomy): domain Bacteria; phylum Chloroflexota; class Anaerolineae; order Anaerolineales; family UBA4823; genus FEB-25. Next base: position 1,691 of record JBGOYO010000150.1, on the reverse strand, counting down.
ATCACATCCCAGCGATTATCATATCCAGCCTGGCAGTTCCCCAGGGAGTGTGGCAACCCAAAACCGTGTCCCGTCTCATGGGCAATGATGCCAATATTCTGGTAGCCCCAGGGTGGTTCCCAGGTCATCCGCCATACCTGGCAATAACCATCCAGGCATAAATTCCAAGCACCTCCCCAGGCATACCCATCCAATTCATTATTGAACATCAAATTGATGCCGACATAATCTGGATAGTAAACATCAGCATCAGCGACCCCTGTGCAGTCTACTGCGGCTTTCTCAAAATCCAGGTGGCCATTATTAATATAATAATCGCGGTTCTGGGGTAACACGTACCAGCCAAATGCGTTTGAGCCCTTCAGGTTTGCAAGATCATACGAATTCTGCCGCCAGAAATGGTCAAGCCCAGGATAGTCGCTGGAGTACATCTTTTTGAAAAAATTTACATCATTAGGTTCATCGGTATCATCTTTAAATTTACACAGGATGGACACCCATGGCTGTGATCCAAAGACTCCCTCCGGTCCAGCCTGCTCCCCATCAGACAGAGCTATCGTTTGGACCAGCAGGGAGCGCTCAGGAACCTGCCACATTCCCAGAATGGTGACGGATTTTCGGTTGAGGCCGACCGGTCCACCAACCTGGGTGAGTAAATCATCACTGATCACCAGCTGGATTGGGTCAGATTTCTCCTTCGTGAGGTAATAGGAGATTCTCGTGGCGTTACTGCCTTGCGCCGCGTCTCCCCATACGATCAGGAAGGTGCCCCCAAGGATCACAGGTGAAGCAGCCTGTCCATTTTGTAGAGAACTCCCCTGGATTAGTAACGCAATGACTGCAAAGATGTTGAATAGGTAAAATAACCGCCTTACCATGCTGCACTTTTCCTCACCTTGAAAATAAATGTCCCACTAAATTGCATGAAGATTATATCCTGATAATTTCCATAGTGTTAGCAGATGCAGTACGGCTTCTAATTGAAAAAAGAAGCATCAGTATTCATTACAATAAAATACCCCCGTCGGTTTACGTCGGGGGTGATTATGATCGGTAGTATCTTACGAGCTCTAATTGTCGTGCCTGGGTTTTTTACTCATCATAACAAGCAACGGTACCAGCAGGATCGGTAGAGCCACCGTTCCACACACGCTTGAAATCTTACCTGGCGATACTGGCGGTGGTGATTCCGTCGGTTGAGAAACTGGGTTTGGAGTGACCGTGGGGTCGATTGAGATGGCAGGTGTAGGTGTAATGTTCACGAGTTTGGCTGTCACCTCGCCAGGGATTACATCATAAGCGACGCCATCGGAAAGTGCTATCACCTGTTCACCCAAGGCAAACGCATCCGCCAGCTCGGAGTGCGCTGCAACCAAAGCAAAGTATTCTGATGAGAGGAACTCGACCGGCTTGGTCTGCATCGTATCAGGATCAAATGCTGTATCAATCCATTTCTCATCCGAAAGTACAAAGGTGCGTGAACCCACAACTCGCACTGTCCTCGCAGCTTCACCTTGCACACTTGGAGCGTTGCTCGCCCCCTGCATTGCCCCAGCATCTGCCGCCGACTGGACTGCTGCCTGGCCCGATGCCGCTGCAGTGGGCATTGCCTGCATCTTCCCAAAAGTATCCTCCGCCAGGCGTTGCTGTTCAGCCTCTCCCAAAGGAGCTTCTTCACTCACCAAATAGGA
>JBGOYO010000149.1:0-7172 GCA_041479715.1 Anaerolineae bacterium | reverse complement strand
TGCTGTTCCCAGCCCCGGGAACATCATTGATTAGAGATCGAATACAAATTTACATGCTTTGGTGTTTATAATACTCTCCTTGCGCTTAGCACATAAAACCTGTGAATGCGGTATAGAACACCAGCATAGAATACTCAAGAGATCTATTGTTTTATATTTATGTCCTAACTTACTAAAAGTGAAAACAGATGTGGTTAAGGTCCTTTCAACATGTCGACTGTAAGGTTGATCCGCACCCATTCATCCAAAGCAAACCATATTTCGCCGGTATTCTTTTGAGCTGAGGCGACTGTATGAATCCAATACACTTCACCCGCTTCTGGATTGATGCACCACAGCGGGGTTTGCACATGCATGACCTCGTTTGCTGGCTGGGTATCAAACATATCAATCGTTTTGCCAACAACCACCCCTTTATATACATCGAATAAAGTGATGGATACTTTGAATGTCGAGCTAATATCTTCTGGATTAAGTAGGTCGGCAGTATATAACCCACTCACGATCAGTTCTCTGAAATCTTTGACAATATAACAGGATGGGCAAGAAATAACTTCCGTTGAAGAAGTAGCTGGCTTTGTCGGAGTGGTAGTAGGAGATGGCGTCTGGCTTGGCTCGACCGTGCTCGTCTGGGTGTTGGTCGGTTTACGAGTCGGGGTTGCACTTGGTTTGGGCGTAATCGTTGGGGTGGGTGAAACAAGTGAACTCGTTGGACTAGGCCTGATCGTGCTCGTCGGGCTCGGTACGATGGTACTCGTCGCACTCGGCTCGGTCGTACTCGTTGGGCTTGGTTCGGAGGTAATCGTTGCGCTCGGCTCGATCGTGTTTGTCGGGCTTTCTTCGGGCGTACTGGTCGCACTCGGCTCAAGTGTGTTTGTTGGGCTTGGTTCGAGGGTATTGGTCGCACTGGGCTCGAGCGTGTTTGTGGGACTTGGTTCGAAAGTATTGGTTGCACTCGGCTCGAGCGTGTTCGTGGGACTTGGTTCGATCGTATTGGTTGCACTCGGCTCAAGCGTGTTCGTGGGACTTGGTTCGAAAGTATTGGTTGCACTCGGCTCGATAATTAATGTCTCACTTGGCACAACCGTGTCTGTACAGTCCACATTCTCTGCTCTGGCAGGGAGGCTTAAAAATGCATAACCTACAAAAACCAGGAGTAAAAATAAAAATGCATCGATGAAAATTACAGCAATAATCTTAAGTTTAATGGGCTTAATTCTCGGTTTCATAGCATTCTCCTCTTGTTCCGCCAAAGCTTTTGTAGGATCTATAAATTTATTCCTGTGTATGTTATTAAATTGAAATACGTCCGTAGCAATAAATGAAACTTTAATTACTAAAGTCTGTTCCTATGATCCTTCGAAGGAACACAAATCAATAGCAGAAGGTGGAATACGAAGTGTTCCCTTTTACTTCCACCTCTACGGTTAGATTGTTAAATCAAAATATGGTGCAATCGCGGTCGGTTTCGCTATTTGCTCCCCAGAAGGTAATCCCCTGATATCCTTTAGTTAATTCTTTTGTTGGGGTAAGCGACCAAAATTCTCCTCTGGTTCATCGCATCCAAAAATATTATAGCACACGGTCGTTATAATAAATATTAATATACTCCATTCATTCGAGGAAAAATTCAATATATTTTTAATTGCTATTTTTCTGCTCTCTTGACGTAAATTTAGTGTTTTTCCGGATATGGTATAGAATAATTCATACTGCCACGATCACCAACAAGGCCGATACCTATATTAACCCTAAGAGGATCAAAGAGAGTGAAAAATGCCAGATTTCATAACCCTGTCCTGCCCATCATGTGGGTATAAACGTCAGATCACGTAAGATATAGATAGATTTGCCTGTGCTGCTGGTGGTATAGAATAACTTATTTTCAATACTCATGCCCCTGTTCTGGATCTCCCTGGCGTTCCTGTGCGGTATATTGTTATCGTTCAGCCTGGCAACAAACATCCCGGATTGGGCGATGATCGCACTGTTAACGGCTTTCCTCCTACTCCCAGCCATCTCCCGGCGGATATCATCTCGCCTGCCTGCAAGCCTCACAAATGTCACGCATTCACTCAAGCTTTATTCGCCAGCCATATATCCACTGCTCATCGTATTCCTTTGTTTAGGTGCCATCCGGTATCAGCTGGCACTAGCCCATATCAATCCTGGCGAAGCCATGAAATTTTCGCAATTGATCATTCATTCGGGGGGGCAAACAATCTAAGCGCAAGACTTTGATCGAAATGGATTAGAAAGGAAGAAAATATGATACAAGATAAGGAAATAAGCAAGCAGATTGGTGGAAGTAAAGGGAGAGCATAAGCATGACAGCCAAAGTTGTACCCGCTCGTGTTGGATGGGTTCGCGACTGGCCGCGCTGGACACCGTACGCGGCGGTGGCGTGGTCACTGGTTTATGCCGGGCTGGGGCTGTACTGGGGGGTGAGTGGGCGTGGGTTCCCTTACGCCCCCGGACTCGTGTCCAGCGTCACGGGGCCAGTCGCGGCAAGGTTTGGGCCAGTCGTAGCCTGGGTCATCGTGGTTGCGGCGGGCTTCCCGGCGGTAGCCGTGGGAACGGCAATGCTGCGCGGGATTCGGCGGTTCCGGTCTCTCCTTATAACAGCCGGAGCTCTGCTAGCCACAGTTCTTCTGCTGCTCACGTCCGATCTCACTCTGCTGGTGATGCTCGGCTACATCCCCTATACGGTAGTCAAGCTCCTCACAGGCGGCGAGATCGGCTTCTATCTGCAAGCTTTGACCCACTCCCAGTGGATAATAGCGCACCAATTGCTGTGTCTGATCGGCGGGTTCCTCTGGCTAGCGGCTACCGTTAGCTATGCTCGCAGGAGCACGGACGCCTGCTTGTATTGCGGCCGCCGAGATGGCCCGGAAGGGTGGAATAGCCCAGACCATGCGGCGCGCTGGGGCCGGATTGCCGTGTACGTGTCCATGGTAGTGCCAGTCTTCTACGCAGTAACCCGTTACGCTTGGGCATTGGGAATTCCACTGGGTATGAGCAGCGAGTCTCTGCACGCCGGGCAGGAGAGCGGGTTATGGACCTCGGGGCTCTTCCTGGCGACCTTCGGCCTTGTGGGAGCGGTGCTCACACTCGGCCTGGTACAGCGCTGGGGTGAGGTGTTCCCACGGTGGATGATCGGCCTGGCAGAGCGCCAAGTGCCCATCGCTCTGGCGGTGATCCCGGCCTCGATCGTGTCGGTGCTGCTCATGGTGGGCGGCATCGCAATATGGTCCGGTTGGGCCCAGATGGCCAATGCGGCGGCGGCCATTGGGCAAGATATGGGGATCGTCGTTGGCCCCACCGCGCTGTTCCCGGTTTGGGGAGCGGCGCTCGCTGTGGCGACACTGGGTTACTACTATCGGCGGCGCGGTTCGTGCGGGATATGTGGTCGTGGCGCACCTAGCGAAGCTAGCGAGCCGTTGGTAGGCCATAGCTCAATCGGTCACACGCTGTAAGGATTGCTCCGACATCCTCCTTATTGAATGGTTTGACCGAGGTTGAGCCTTGGAGGCAATCAATATATATAAATATCTGACAAAGTGCTACCAGTTCATTTATCCTATCGGCTAGGTAGCGGGTTGTATATCCGTCATGCTGCTGTGTGCGACCGTGTGCAACCACATTAACATAGCATAGAAATTATGGACAGATTGGACATCCCAACCCCCACAGGTTGGGAAATAAAGGACGTGATACCGATCGATGACTTCCAGATAAGATACTTTCATTATAGAATAAAACAATCCCGCGAGGTGCAACCGTACGGGAAACGACCAAAACCAATCGCAGAAAAAACATAGATTTTTCTTGATGAACTTAATTCTTAATACACCTGCACAGACTTGGATTGGAACAAAAGTTTGTGGTATCTAGCTAATAAAAAAGAAGTCATAAAGGTAACATCAATTAACTAACCCATCCCATGCCCCTGTTCTGGCTCTCCCTGGCGTTCCTGTGCGGTATATTGCTAGCACCCAGCCTGGCGATAAGCATCCCGGTATGGGCGATGATCGCATTGCTGGCGGCTTTCCTCCTTCTCCCACCCGTCTACCGCTGGATATTTACACGCCTGCCTACAGGCTTCACGAGTGTCACGCATTCACTCAAGCTTTATTCGCCAGCCATATATTCTCTGCTCATCGTGTTCTTTTGTTTAGGTGCCATCCGCTACCAGCTGGCACAACCCCACATCGATCCAGGTTTCATCGCCTTCTACAACGATCAACCTAGCGAGTACCTCATCGATGGGCTGATTACGCAACCACCCGACGTGAGTGATATGTACACCAACCTGCGCCTGCGGGTGGAACAGGTGGCTACCGTACCTGCCCAAGGCGACACGGCTAAATTCCTACCCGTCCATGGTCTATTATTAGCCAGGGTGCCGGCAGGTGGATCATACAATTACGGCGATCGCATCCAGCTTCAGGGACAGCCTGAAACCCCACCGGAAAATGTTGATTTCTCTTATCGTGAATACCTGGCCAAACATGGGATTTACAGCTACATGTTTTACCCAGCGGCCAGCCTGCTGCAGCAGGGTCTGGGTAGTCCTTTCTTTGCTGCGCTGTATGCCTTCCGGCAGCATGCGCTCGATATGGTCTACTCGCTGTTCCCAGACCCGGAAGCATCATTGATGGCCGGGATCCTGCTCGGGGTGCAGTCGGGGATCCCAGAAAATGTGGTGGAAGCCTTTCGCCTCACCGGCACCAGCCACATCATTGTCATTTCCGGCTTCAACATCACCATTATCGCCGCCATGTTCACGCTGGTATTCAGCCGGCTCCTGGGTGTGCGCAAGGGTGCCGTAGTCGCAGCTCTAGGGATCATTCTCTACACACTTTTAGTAGGTGCAAACGCAGCAGTAGTACGGGCAGCCATCCTGGGTATCCTCACCCTGCTGGGCTACCAGCTTGGTCGCCGCCAGACAGGTCTGAACAGCCTGGCATTCGTCGCGGCGATAATGGCTGTGATCACCCCAGCCGTCCTGTGGGATGTCAGCTTCCAGCTCTCCTTCGCCGCTACTTTGGGCATCATGCTATACGCCGGGATGTTCACTCAATGGTTCACTCATCTCGCCGAACGAGTTTCGTCCCCGTTAACCGCCAACCGGGTTGCTGGACCGGTGGGGGAATATTTTCTGCTCACCCTGGCAGCCCAGATCACCACCCTACCGCTGATGATTTACTATTTCAAGCGGCTATCGCTTACGGCGCTCATTGCCAACCCACTCATCCTGCCTGCCCAACCACCGCTGATGATACTAGGGGGATTATCTGTCCTCAGCGGGATGCTGTTTAAACCCCTTGGCCAGCTATTAGCCTGGGTTGTCTGGCCTTTCACCGCTTACACCATCCGCGTGGTGGAATGGTTGGCGGCGGTTCCGCACGGCTCGATTCCCATCGGACAGGTGGCATTTCCGCTCATTCTGACTTTCTACGGGTTGCTTTTTGCAGTCACATTCGCCAGAACACAAATTACCGGAGTTGCCCGCCGCCTTACGCCTGTGATCCCCCTCGCCATCCTGGCGGTATTAGCATTCATGGTTTGGAGAGCCGCAGCCGACGCGCCGGATAGCCGCTTGCACGTGACCATCCTGGATGTTGGCACCGGTGACGCAGCACTGATTCAATCTCCTGATGGTCGTTCGGTGCTTATCAACGGCGGCCCCAGCACGGTGGCACTGTCGGATGCCCTGGGCAGGCGCCTTCCATTGCTTGATCATTCACTCGATTGGCTGGTGGTGGCGGATATCGACAATGAAGACCTGTCGGCGGTCTCAGGCAATCTGGAACGCTTCACCCCAGCCAATATTCTCTGGGCGGGGAATAGATCCGGAACCCGTGCCGCCGCCGAGCTGCAAACCCAGCTGATTTCAATGAGTGTCCCGATTACCAACATGCAGCCTGGTCAGTCGCTGGACCTGGGTTCAGGCGCATCGCTGCGGGTGCTCTCCACTGACCCCAAAGGAGCAGATTTGCTGCTTCAGTGGGGTAATTTCCGCATGCTGCTGCCCATGGGAATGGATTTTCGCACTCTGGAAAGTCTCCAGAGTGCTTCAACTATGCGCAATATTTCTGCCGTGCTGCTGCCCGAATCGGGTTATGCCCCGCTCAACCCACCCGAGCTGATCGACTTCCTCCATCCCCAGCTGGCCTTACTCAGCGTGGCAGCGGGCGATAAAACCGGCCTCCCATCCCCTGAAACACTGGATGCCCTCCAAGGCTATAACCTCCTGCGCACCGACCAGAACGGCTGGATCGAGATCACCACCGACGGAAATCAGATGTGGGTGGAGGTGGAGAAGAAACCTTAACCGTATTCATTTTTATAAAAACAAGGGGGTTGACGTTACACGAACTCTCGTGTACACTATAGTTAGTGTGTGAATAAGGAGATCGATATGTTAAAGAATATTACCTTTAGCGCAGAAGAAGAACTGATCCGTAAGGCACGTGAGCGTGCTGCTGCTGAGAAAAGTACATTAAACGAAGAGTTCAGACGGTGGCTGGAGAAATACGCTGAGAGACCTCATTCGGCGGAAGCTTTTTCTGATTTGATGGAGCGATTCATATATGTGAAGCCTGGGCATTCATTTCATAGGGAAGAAATGAATGAGCGATAAATACTTCATCGATACGAATGTATTCGTCTACTCTTTTGATCAAAGCCAACGCACAAAACATTTGCGATCTCTTCAGTTGATCCAATCAGCTTTGCAAACCGGGCTTGGGATCATCAGCACGCAAGTGATCCAGGAATTTTTAAATGTAGCTACCCGAAAATTTGCTGTTTCAATGAAACCGGAGGACAGTAAGGCGTATTTACGACTGGTCTTGAACCCGTTATGCCAGGTTTATCCTGATCTTTCTCTCTTTGAGAGTAGTTTGGATCTTCAGGCAGAAACTGGTTATTCATTTTATGATTCTGTGATCCTCTCGGCAGCCATCCGCAGTGAATGTAATTTCCTTTTCACAGAAGACATGCAGGACGGTCAGGAGATCCACGGCGTATTGATTAAAAATCCTTACATATAATCAAGTGAGATAAATAATTAGTTGAGCCTGGCACTGCAGCATACAGGCTAAAGATATTTGTAAGCCTGTTGTTCCGTATTCTGCTCCACCCAGAACCTGGATGCGATACGGGGC
>JBGOYO010000148.1:0-7188 GCA_041479715.1 Anaerolineae bacterium | reverse complement strand
TTTTGGCGCTTGACGCCCAGTTTCGCTACGCTGCCAAATATGTCAGCGAAGGCGCGCCACTGCGTTTCAGGATCAATGTTGCGCCCGATCTGAAGTGGGTTCCAGTGTAGCGGGCGGACCGCGTTAGGCCACAGCTGCAGGATTTCCACGTGCCCCGTGAGGCCGGGGGCATTGAGCAGTTGCCGCCAGCCGGCTCCAAAATCGAGTACCACGGTGCGTAAATGCCAGCGTAAAGTGGTTTCATACGCCCAACGGATGGCAGCCACGCTCTTCCCAAAGCCAGTGTCACCAGCAAACATGGTATGCATCAGGCGCGCTTCGTCCAGGCGGACAGCCGCGCTCGTCAGATCAGCAGTTTCAGGCGAGAACTGATGGCCAAGGATCACATCTCCTGGCAGGCTCGGGTAAAAGCCCACGCCCTGAGGGATGGGCGGCATGGCGGTGACGGTCGTGCCTTCGGGGAAGAATGCGGGGGCGGTATATGCCGCCAGGTGTTTGGCTGCGAACAGGGTGGTAAAACGCTCACCCAGCCGGTTGCCCAGGAGGTCACCCGGATTGGGCAGGTCACAGGGTAGAAAGGCAAAAGCGTAACGTCGTAAAAGCGCTTCCTCCCCTGGGTTCTGTGGGCGGACGGTCAGCACTGGCGTGGGTACATTGGGCCCGTGGAAGGCTTGCGACACCAGTGCTTCGGCAGCCAACGCTCCCCCATTCGAAGCGGTGAACAGGCGGGCATCGGTCATGAAGCCACCTTCTTGTGAGGCCATGTTGACCACACCCTGCACCTGGCGGAGCACTTCAGTCAGGCGCTCGGCTACATCATTTTCGAGCTGCCAGGAGCGATTCAGAGAGAGACCAGGGATAAGGCCGGTGGACAGCCCGCCTAAATATGTCTGTGATCCAGCGCGACTTGCGGATTGACCGCTTGTATCGCCTTCCGCGTGTGATTGGCCATAGGCTTGGTTAATGCTGTCTGCTTTGCCCCAGCTGTCTGCGGATCCATGCGTATCTGCCCACGAGCGGCTCGAAGAGTATGATTCCATCGTGCTGTCCGCGCTGCCGATTGAATTGGCGTGGCCGATTGCCTCAGCATGCCCGACTGTGTCTGTCCCACCCACTGAGCTTGCGCTGCCCCAGGTATCCGTGCTGCCACTTGACCACATCGAAGAATTGCCGTGACTGCTGCCAGTGGTATCCGCGGAACCTGTACCGGTGGTTAATCCAGCACTGGATGATTGCATCGTTCCATTGCTCGCGGAGACCGCAGACGTAGAACCAGTTGTGGAAGAAGACGAGTCGCTTCCACCAACTCCAGCACTCACGCTGGCTGAAGCCACTCCTGGTACACCCCCGCTGACAGATCCGCCGGCATTCCAGCTGTCGACGTGACCGGAGGAGTCCGAGTTGCTTGTTCCCGCGCTGGTTGAGCTACCCGTGGATATCCCACTCGTATTCGATGCTGAAACGTTCAATGACGAGTTGTCACTATGAGATAAGCTATCCGTATGGGAGGCACTTCCACCGCTCATCGAACTGCCGCTGTGGGACTGGCTGGCAGTTTCCGACCAGGAATCCGCGTGGCTCTGGCTGACCGAGTGATTCTCCGAATCAGTGTGCCCCTGGCTATCCGAATGGGCGATACCGACCGTGTGCGTTTCCGAGCCACCTACCGTGTGTGCCTGGCTTTCCGTATGGCTGTAGCTGTCGGTGTGCCCTTGGCCCCAGTTGTGCGACTGGCCATCCGAAGTCGAGTGGGCCTGGCTGGACGCCACCGCATGCCCACCACTGATCGCATTGGAGAGAGCCGCCATCAAGGGGATTCCCAGGCTGAAACCGGCGCTCATCGTTCCTTTACGCCGGGAAGCAATATTGGAAGTCAATTCTGCTACCTGGACCAGCGTGTCGGTTAAGAACTTGCGGCCGATATACCGGGCGGTGACCTGGAAAACGAAATCTTCACGCAGCTTGGACAGGCCGCGGTAGAGCAGCTCGTTCTGCTCGCTGGACAGGTCGTCGCCGGTTTCATCCGGCAGCCCACCTTCCAGCCCGAGGCCGCGTGCGCTTTCCCTCGGGTCAGGATAACCCAAAATTGCCAGAATGTTCTGGCTGCGGCGGGTGACAAAGTCAATATACCAGCGCACCCAGCGCAGGTCGGGTGGCCTGGTTCGTGATTGGGTGAAGTTGGCCAGCACGGCCAGCACTGCTGAAATGTGTTCCGATACTTTGCAGGCTGCTTCGTCACGTGTCGCACCATCTACAGCCGCGCCATAGAACTGCACCACACCGATATGTTCAGGGGTAAAGATGCCACTGGCGGTGTAGATGAAATTAACTCCAGCATTGTAAAGGCCGCGCACCGCACCCCACTGCTTACCAAGCAGGTTGTAGTCCTCGAGAGAGTCAACTGGCAGCGCAGCTAACTCACGCAGCGCGACACAGCGGTAATACTCGCCCTGCTCCGTACTTAGCTTGTACCAGGCATACTTAAGCACGTCATTTTCGATATGAAGCCCATTATCCAGGATTTCCATTGGCTATGTGCCCTTGCCGCGCGAACGGATGGTGTGGATCAGGTCGGTCGGCTTGCCTGGGACAGGAGGATGCGCCCACAAGGTTTGTGCCAGGATGGCGAGGTATCCGAGCGGGATCAGGTACAAAGCGAAGCTTGCGATAGTCGAGAGATACACCTGCCCTTGAGCGAGCAATGGCGATGCCGATGACGCATGGGCATAATCTTGGTAAACGGTGAATCCTAAACCCACCAGGCTGTACAGTGCCAGGCTGCGCACCGTATTCCAGCGCGCCGCCGTGGTGTTGAATTGATCCAGACGGGTGGCAAGTAAGCCGGCTATGGCTATGACCAGAATTAGCAACGGTACGGGGGCAGGAGCTAGCGCTGATGCCAGGACCGCCATCCCGCCAGAAGCAAGCGACCAGGAACGCTGCTCGTTCGGGGATGTATAGCTCAACCAGATAAGTGGGGCGATCAAGAGCGCCAGCAGAATATGATCCACGAGCAACCAGAGCAAGGCCAAGAAGCCGTTAAGCAGGTAGTAAAGGTAATTCATGTCAATGTGTGATGGTTGACTCGTAGAGAGCTACGTGCACCTGGAACACCTTTTCGGCTACCTGGCCATCATCCTGCGTAGTGGTGATGGTCACTATATAATCACCCGGGTCTTTAGGGTCGAAGTGGAAGGAGGCAGTAGCGCTCGGGGTGTTCAGTCCCGATGTGGTCAATAGCGGTGAAAAGGGATAGGTCTCCAGCACGTGCGCACCCGGGTATCTGCGCGAGAGTTCCTTAGTGATCCAGCTGATGCTCGCGTCACTCAGGCGTAATTTGACCGAGATTTCCGAAATCGTTCCCCTACGGCAGTCATGCTCGCCAGCGGTGATAGTTATCGCTGAGATCGTTATTCCACGCTTGTCGGTATCCTGTCCAATCACAAGGGGGAACTCTGGTGTTGGCTGCAATGCAACAGTAGTGATCGTCGGCCCGGACTTTGGGCAGGGAGTTGGACTTGAGCCGCAGCAGGATTCATTGATGATGAACGATCGGCGCTGGCAGTTCGGGTATGCACTGCATTTCCCCACATCCCAAAGCCCTTCGCCAGCCAGGTAACACCCGAAACCTGGTGGAGTTGAAGCACACTCGGTCACCTTACAATCGTTGCTGTTGGTGCAGCGCATCCCCCAGGCGTCAGGAATCCAGTCCTCGATACAGCTGTACGCACCCCGTGAACAGCCAACGATGACACCCAGGCCATGGGTAGGTCCGCAGGTCTGTGAGCAATCACCGTTGCACCATTTATCTTTAACTCCACAACCAGCCAGGGCACAGTAGGCTGAGGGGGTCAGGCTGGCAGCTAAAACGAGCAAGATACATAGGGACAGAATTTTCCACCAGGAATGGCGGATATAGGTCATGATAAGTGGGTGCACTCTGAGCTTGGGTAGATGAAGTTTCATGAGTTCAATCTCCTATGGTTGAGGTGGTATCGGCAGGGGTACTTGAATGCTGGCATCAGGCACCAGCTCTTCGGGGGCGAATTCCTGGAAGAACCAGCCGACAAGCAGCCAGCTGGTTGGGAAATCGTCAGCCAGACGCAAGACAAAGGCTTTGGTTTGGTTGGGATTCAGCTTCTCGACCAGCTCCCCGATTGGGCAGATTTCAGGTGGGTAGAACGAGATGGACGGGCACTTCTTCCAGTTCAACTCCTGGCGGGTGGCCATCCCGTATGCCAGTAATCGGAAGATGCGCCCCCGCGGCAGGCGTGCCTGTGCATCAGCTAAGGCCGTTTGCCGGTTGACACTCGTCGTGGTAATTCCGCCATCCGCTTCGAATGAATACGTCTCGGAAAAGTATGCGTAGCGATCATCTTGCAGGGTCAGACCGACCATGACTGGTACGATCAGCACACGCTGATTACTCATCAGCGCGAAGGCATAAATAACGTCTGCCTGGTAGGTTTCCCCACCGGCCAGCGTGATCTCAACCTGTCCAAACTCTCCGCTAGAAACCAGATAAAGGAGAAGTTGGCTGCTGGCGCCGTATTCTTTGTATGGGTTGGATTTGAGAAATGGGCCGATATGCTGGCGGATGGCATCGGCCGTGGGTTGATCGATCTCGGGTGCTGCTAAGCCGATAATGGATGGTTTGATTTCGGGCAGCATGGTGGTGGTCACTGTCTGTCTTTGGCAGCCGACCAGAATGGAGAAGGGAATTAGGATCAATAAAGAAAACTTTAGGCGCACAGCAACTCCTTGAGGAGGAAATAAAAAAACGCACCACCCGGATGGATGGTGCGCGGTCGGAGATGCATACGTTTAAACAAAACGCGCCCGCCCAAAGGAGGTGCGCAAATTCTGGGAAGATTATAGTATAAAATCAGGATTTGTGCAATGGTTAATAATTAGGCAAGGGAGCAAAATCCCGTGGGTAGGAAATACTTGATGCGATCTGGATGATCAGGATGCATTTCGTATCGGGTTGCTGACTGGTAAACAATTGTACATTCTAAATGCAATACGCACTCAAGTATACAAGGACAACACAAGAAGGAATGAGAAAATATCACAGGCGAGCTACAATGGCAGCTGGCAGTTAGATGACTCTAATACCGTTGATAGTAACCGTCGGGCATAAACGGGGATTTGGATCACAGGGTTCCTCTGGTATCCCACTTTCTATCTGACATTGAGAACCGGCTATCGAGGGCATGGGGTTTCCGACACCTGGGATGCCAGTGGTAATCTTCTCTCTAATGGCGCAATTACGTATTCCAATATACACGCCAACCTATTAACAGGGTAAATGCACCTGTGCTGTAGGTATGCTTCGCATAATGTATCGGGAGACAGGCTTCAGCAAACCATGAACAACCTGACCAACTCGGGTACCAATCCTGTAGAAGCATCATTCGGCTATGCGCATTAGATTGAGAATTTATACAGATTGATGTAGGCTAGTATTAGTATTTCCAAGGCTACTATCTGGCAACGAGTCAATTGGATATATACATGCAAGTTTATCCTGTTCGATTACTCATTGGTTATGAGCTGATAGGCCTCCATCCCCTTATCCCTAGGCCTATATGCCACCCAGGTGAAACTTGTCTATGAACTCCACCCTTTTCATGAGCAGCCTATTAGCTATTACACATAGATACCCGATCAATAGCGGAACGGTACCCCACTCGATATTTTCCAGACATTCACAATCAGGCAAAGTTCTGGGTGCAGTTATGATCAGCGAATCGGACCATGCTCCGACTTCAGGTCAGTGTTAATCCTGACAGACGGTCCTTGCAGATTTTCAGCCATAATTCGCCGACAAATGTGAACAGACGATTCCACCAATCCGATCATTATATATTCTTGTAATGTGGACGATGGTACTTATCGACTAAAGCTATTGTTACCTGTCTCCACCTGGGCATATGTGCCTGGAGTTAATGGGAGATAAGCCTATCTGCGCAGCCTGGCGTTGAGTTCATCATCCCAAAGGCATTTCAAACGTCAAAACCCATGCAACATTGGGGTTCGAGTGTGGGGAAATAGGGCTCGAACGTACGACCACGTCTGTGTAAGTGAGGGTAAAAGGTTGTCAATTAAATCCAGTACCTGTATTTAGTAGTAGTAAGTACAAAATTGCGGCTAAATAAGTCTTGATTTGTCCATTAAGTACAGGATAACCATACTGTTGCAGCATATCTGCACCCAAATTGCACTCAATCTGCACCACAGGTTGAAGCAAAGGAGGTGATCCGAAATATCCAAAATTTACTTGAATTTCCAATCATCAGGTTACCCTTTGGTGTAATTTTGTAGCACCTGATCTCGGTTTGTTTTGATAAATTCTTGTAAGGTTTAATTATTGATGACCTACCGATAAAATAAACACGAATACAACGGAATTTAGAAGGTAGCGGATATAAGGAAAAAAGATCAGAAAAATATTACGAGCAGCTTTGATTACCATTGGATATGTTGATCACGACAATAATGTTCACACACTAAAGCCTCACCTTGAATTTCCACAGCACAATATGGTTTTTTTTCATTGCTTTACTCCTGTGAATTGTGTTTAGATAACGATACTTTATAGAGAAATTTGATCTATCCCAATTTACTTGATTGTTGTAACATTCTTTCTGTAAATTGTTGAACCTTAACAAAAGTGGTGAGTCAGAAGTATCCTTAAGGTTACCACAACCAAAAAAGGAGACTGAAATGACTCACCAAAATGATTATACCCTCGCAAGTGAACTCGCTGAAAAAGGATTGGAAGCTGTACCTGAACTGTTACGTGTCCTGATCAATAATGTCATGCAGGTAGAAAGGTCCAAGTATCTGCAGGCCGGAGAGTACGAGCGAACCGAAGATCGGAAAGGCCACGCTAACGGTTACAAGCCAAAAACAGTCAGAACCCGAATGGGTGAGATCACCTTTGCTGTACCACAAGTGCGAGAGGGTGGCTTTTACCCAGCTGCGCTGGAAAAGGGATTGAGAAGCGAGCGTGCGCTGGTTGCCACATTAGCAGAGATGTATGTGCAGGGCGTTTCGACCCGCAAGGTGAAGGCAATCACCGAAAAGTTATGTGGAGTGGCCCTGTCATCGACCCAGGTCAGTCATGCTACTGCCATCCTGGATACAGACCTGGAGAAGTTGCGCAACCGCCCTCTGGGAGAG
>JBGOYO010000147.1:0-7266 GCA_041479715.1 Anaerolineae bacterium | reverse complement strand
TTCGATTAGAACGGTGATGCATATTTCCCATTTTTCTCCTCAATTTTCTTCCCGGTTGATATATATCATCTTCCGGCGTTCGGACAGAACATTTCTATATACCTTGATATACCATTATTTGTTTTAGTCATTTCCTGGTTGTTTCCTAACGCGGGCGTAATAATTATAACGTGTAAAGTGTAGCCAAAATACTATTAATATCAGACACGGGTATAAGGGTAGACGATTAATACATTAGAACGGTATCCAGGAAATTTCAAGTGCCCTCCAAAAGGAGAGCACTTCACAAAAAGTCTGTGTGATAATCACACATGAGAGATAAATTCTACAACTTTACGATCCAGGGATTATACACATTGTGATGGAAAAGAGAATGCAGCAAATAATCCTCTCCCGCCTGGCTAATATTGAAACCAGCGAAAATATCAAGATCGTTTACGCCTGTGAATCTGGCAGCCGTGCCTGGGGTTTTCCTTCACAGGATAGTGATTACGATGTACGCTATATCTATTTTCGTCCGATTGAATGGTATTTATCCATTGATGATAAGAAGGATGTGCTCGAAGCTCCCATCTATGATCAATTAGACATCAATGGATGGGATATAAAAAAAGGCGTTGAAACTCATTCGAAAAACCAATCCTCCCCTTTTGGAATGGCCTGGTTCTCCAATCGTTTATCTTGATAGATTTTCGGTTGCGATGAAGATGCGCCAGTTGGCGAAGGATTATTACTCACCTTCTGCATGTATTTATCATTACCTGCACATGGCGCGGGGTAATTTTCGGGAGTACCTGCAGGATGACATTGTGTGGGTTAAAAAGTATTTCTATGTTTTACGACCTATCCTGGCCATGAACTGGATAGAAAAAGGCTGGGGTATCGCACCAACCGACTTTACTGTCCTTGTCGACAAACTTCCATTGGCTCCGGATGTCAGGGATTCAATTTATCAGCTGCGCAATTCCAAGCTAGCGGGAGACGAATTGGACCGAGGACCTAAAATCCCTGAAATTAGCATTTACATCGAATCAGAACTTAAACGGTGGGAAATAGCGGAAATAGATGCAAGCTCACCCAGACATCACATCGACAGACTGGATGAATTTTTCCGCAATAGTTTAGAAGAAGTATGGAAGTTGAATAATTCCTAAACTTGTAAAGAAAAATCATTTTTAGTCCACGAATTCAGCTGTCGATTTCATAACATAGTAACCATTGGCCTGCTCTCTCCAAACTCAAGTCTTCCCTGAGTATTGAGTTATGTTATACTATAAACGAATGTACTTACACTGTAAGTACAGGAGGTTGTATGATCAGACACTTATTCAAAACAGGAAACAGTATCGTGCTTTCTTTACCAAAGGAAGTGCTGGAAGACCTTGGTATAAAAGATGGTGAAAGTGTCAATCTGGAATTGGACCATGAGCAGCACAGGGTCATCATTACACCGCTAAAAAAAGCAGAAGAAATTGCAGGGGTGAATGAGGAATTTGCTCGGCAAGTAGATGATTTCATCCAACAATATCGTCCAGCCTTAGATGAATTAGCCAAATGAGACCTGATTGCTGGCTTTGACTCATTCAGGATGACCCAATACCTTACGCCTGAGCAGGTACTTTTTCTACATAGTCGTCTCATCGATGAAACCAGGGGAAGTCATGGCATCCGCGATTTAGGGATGCTGCTTTCTGCCTTAGGGAGACCGCAGGCAACGTATCAGAAAAAGGATCTCTACCCTGACCTTTTTATGATAGCAGCTGCGTTGATGGATTCATTGGTGCGGAACCATCCATTTATGGATGGCAATAAACGAACGGCGATAACATCGACTGCAATGTTTTTATTGATCAATGGATTTCGATTAGAAGTCGAAAATAATGAAATGGTTCGGTTTTCCCTGGCGTGTGCCCAATCTCAGCTGCCTTTGGTCCAGCTTGCAACCTGGTTTAGGAAATACTGCGTGAAAGTGTAAAAAAAGGAATATAATACAATCGTATTTGGATAAATACGATATGATTTACTGGTTTAAAATTAGAAAGGAGTGGGAAACATGTTGAACCTTAATTCAGTTATGATCGGAACGAAACAAACCAAGGTCCTCGCAGCCTTCTATGAAAAGGTCTTTGGAAAACCGCCGGAGATGGTCGATGAGGAGAATGGTTTCTATGGTTGGCAGTTAGGTAGCAGCTTTTTGGGCGTTCTTGACCATTCCCAGATGAGTGGAAACACGAAAGATCCAGGTCGAATTATGCTGAACTTTGAGACCTCCCAGGTGAAAGAGGAGTTTGAGCGGGTCAAAGCGCTGGGAGCGGTAGTCATCCGAGATCCATATCAAATGGGCGGTGGATGGATCGCCACCCTGGCAGACCCGGATGGCAACTATTTTCAGCTGATGAGCCCGATGGAGATGTAAGCAATTTTTACGGTTTAAACTAACAGCATGGATTGTATCCAATCATGAATTACTTGAGGGAATCGATATCGATAGATGGTAATTAATGTCGACCCCTGATTCATTTTACAGACGTGCTGCGAAGTCTGGATCTTGAGCACCCTCTGATATTGGAGGGTGTTTCTATTAATACTTTAATATATTATTTTGTTCCCACAACATAGTATGCAGATCCGTTATTTACCCCAGTATTGAGGCGCTTGTTCCTCCAGACTAGAGCAATACTTGCTACCCAAGGAGAATCTCTCATGAAAAAATCCCCCCTGCTGATCCTCGTCTTTGGCATCCTCCTGCTCTTTTTCATCCAGTCGGCTGGCACGCTGGTTGAATCGATCTATATCCTGGACCTGATGAATTCGAGGCTCGATGCAAAGGTATTGGGGGTGTTGTTTTTCTTCGTGCCTCTGCTCTTTCTTCCTTTTTTCAAGAAATATCCTCGACTATTGACGTGGGTTCTCTTTGGCCTGCTGTTCATTTCGCACGGGCTGATACCTTATCTCAATACCGCCAACCGCCTGACGGCTTCCGGGATTGCCACCGCTGCCTCCCTAAGCCTGTTCTTGCTGCTCATCACCACCTGGCCATCGGTTAGCAGATGGGCATCTGCCGGACTGGCTTTAGCGGTGAGCTTATCCACCCTGCTGCGGGCGATAGGGACAGGCATAGAGTATTCCCTTACGCCCGCCGGCGCCTTGGTAGGGTGGGTGTATGGGCTGACTCTCGGTATCTGCCTGTACGATGCCGACCGGAAGAGCGAAAAAATCACCCAACAATATGGTGGAAATCCCACTTCATCCATCCTCGGCCTCTACTTCATCCTGACCCTGGTTTATTTTTCGGTTTCTGCTCCCGCGGTGATCGCCCGCTGGACGGAGGCTAATTACACCCTGATCGCCGGTGTGGTAAGCTTGCTTTCGCTTATCTGGGTATGGTTATCCTTCACCCAACCCAATCTTATCGATCGCATCTCCACACGCTTCTTGGTAGTCTGGAATCTGCTCTTCGCGGCCAGTCTGACCCTCACCCTACTGGCCCAGCGTGTCTCATTCCCACCGACCCTGGACTCGCCGCCCGTTGTTGTTCCTGCTCCCACCGTCCTGCAAATGATTCCACTGGTGCTGATGCTCCTGCTCTTCCCGGTATTGTTTCTCGACCTGCAGGTCTTCATCCAGAAGATGCAGCTCTCAACCCTGCCGCCTCGCAGCCTGGCACCTGGAATCATACTTGGAAGTTTATCTCTGATCGTGCTGATCTTTATCAACATCTTCTCCAACGTTTGGGGCTACATCAAACCCATCAGCCCACCCTTCCGCAACACCTTCTGGTTGGCTTACTTTTTATTATCCGGTGCTATCACCCTGTTGGCATGGCGCGCCCGAAAAGGCATGCCAGCCTCCGAAGATAAGCCTGTAGGGTCTCGCCCCTGGCAGTGGGCTGTGATACTCATCGGGATTTTCTTGGGCACGCTCCTCTTTGCAGCTCCAACGCCGCGTGTTCAAGTGGACACGTCAGGCAAAACCTCTCTGCGGCTGATGACCATGAACACACAGGAGTCGAATGATAAATTCGGTGAGAAGTCGTTCGAAAAGCAGCTTGCACTTATTCGCCAGGTTTCTCCCGATATCCTCACCCTGCAGGAAACAGACTCAACCCGCATCTCGCTCAACAATAACGATTACGTGCGTGCCTTCGCTGTCCGGCTCGGTTATTATTCTTATTATGGTCCAAAAACGGTAGCCGGCACATACGGCACAGCTATCCTGTCGAAGTATCCGCTCCTGAATCCACGTACCGCGTTCATGTATAGCGACAAGGATGAGACTGGTGTGGCTGAAGCCGAGGTCGAAGTAGCCGGGAAGCGCTTCTCGATTTATGACGTCCACCCCGACAGCTCAGACCCGGCGATGCTTGGCTTTGCGAAGAATCTACTTTCACGCTCGCAGGATAAACCCTACGTTATCGCTATGGGCGACTACAACCTGAGAGATTACGAGGAAGCCTATAAGCTTATCGATAGCGTTTATACCAATGCCTGGACGAGCGTTTACCCTTCAGAGATCAGCCCGGATGGGGTGGATATGTCGGGTGAAAACCGCATCGATCACATTTTCATTTCTCAGAACCTGACCGCGCTGAATCCAACCTACATCCTTCCGCCCGAATCCGGCACCGATCACCCGGTTCACTGGACCGACATCACCTGGAGTAACCCATGACCATCTTCATAACAAGAATATTGGTGGAAGGTTTAGAGTTTACCAATTACTGCCTGGTTATCAACAAGGAGGCATTATGTCAATCCGAGTCTGTTTAGCGGGAGCAACTGGCTGGGCGGGCTCAGCACTTGCCCGAGCGATTGCACAAACCGAAGATATCGAGCTGGTGGCTGCGATATCACGTATGCATGCCCACCATATTCTTGGTGAGGTGCTGGCTGAGCCACGATTATCTTGCCCAATCTATGCGACTGCACAGGATGCACTCTCACAGCGTTGTAACGTCTTCTTCGATTATACAAAACCGACGGTGGCGAAAGAGAACTGCCTGGCAGCATTGGAAGCGGGAGCACATGTTGTTATAGGAACCTCCGGTTTAACCGAAGCGGATTACTTAGATATTGCAAAATCAGCTGAGCAGCACAAGCTCGGTGTATTGGGTGTGGGGAATTTCGCTATTACGGCCGTTTTGATGCAGAAATTCGCCGAAATCGCTGCCCGCTACATATCTAATTGGGAAATCATTGATTATGCTCATGACGACAAAAGGGACGCCCCGAGCGGCACGGCACGTGAATTGGCTTCCCGTCTTTCCAAAATTCGGCCTTCTAAACTATCTATTCCACTTGAAGAAACCCAAGGGATGATTGAAGCGCGCGGCGCCCGCCTAAACGGATCACAAGTCCATTCCATCCGCCTGCCTGGCTACACCATTTCAGCCGAAATCATCTTTGGGATGCCAGATCAAAAGCTGTCCATCCGTCACGATTCTCGCACCAGCGCTCAACCATATGTGGATGGTGCGCTGATGGCAATCCGGAAAGTCAGCTATTTTCGCGGTTTACGCCGGGGACTTGACAGTATCCTGGACCTGACCTAAGAACATCGGACGGTTCTAATATGGCCTTTTAACGCTTCAAGGTATCGATATCTTGAAAGGCTGCTTTGAGCCCGGCACCAGTGGCTGAATAAGGGTTTGGAATGAAAATTTCGTATTAAGACGCACTATAATTATTAAAAGAATTCGGAGCGAATAGTATGGATGCTAATGAAATCATTAAATCACTTGTGACGCTATTTTCGGAGGCATATGCTGGTCCGGCCGATGCAACATCAACCTGGTTCATCGATAATGAGCCAGATTCAGGGATCCTCGGGCTCATTGCGAATGTCTCAGCCGTCGAAGCTTCATGGTCTACCAATCGCAACCAGCCGGGAACAACCATCGCTGCACACGTAGAGCACCTGCGTTGGAGCCTGGCGAATGCCAACGCAGCCCTGCAGGGAAAATCGTACCAGGGAAACTGGAGCGAAAGCTGGAATATACTGGAGGCTGATGAGGAGGCGTGGAAGCATCTTCGCAGCGACCTGAAGAAAGAATTCGAGCAGCTGAAAGGGATCCTTCAAAAACAGAATGAATTGAGCGGGGATTATCTGACTGGCGTGATGGCATTGATCCCCCACGCGGCGTATCACCTGGGAACCATCCGCCAACAAATCGAGCGGGCACGAATAGACACAAAATAGACTCTTAAAAACCGATATGTGGAATAAACATCATGGGATCAAACTTTCCAATCACCGAAATGCGCGTTGCTCTCACCAGCAGAGAATACGATCGCTTATTGCAATTCTATTGTGCCGGGCTCGGGCTCGAGCCTACCCAAATCTGGAATAATGACCAGGGCAAAGGGTTAATCCTTAATCTGGGCATTGCTACACTGGAATTGTTTGACGAAGAACAGGCACAGACAGTTGATCGAATCGAAGCAGGACGACGAATAAGCGGCCAGGTCCGCATCGCTTTTCAAGTGCCAGACCTGGAAGCGGCGACGAAGCGGTTATTAGCGTGTGGGGCAAACTTGGTCCATGAGCCAGTCATCACGCCTTGGGGTGATATGAATGTTCGCTTTCAAGACCCTGATGGCCTGCAGATTACGCTGTTTCAGAAATCTGAAGACCGGATAGAGTAATCTTCTTTATAAACCGATTTATGGCGAGTTTAATGACATGATGGTCGAACAACCTCCCCTCACCATCGTCAACGTCGGATATCTCTCCACCAATTACTGGGTGATCAGCGCAGACAGGTCGCGGATCCTGGTGGATCTGGGCTACCCGGGCACAATGGGCACGATGATGAGGCGCCTCAACCAGATGGACATCCCACTCAGAGAGATCCGCTATGCTCTGGCGACCCACTACCATATCGACCACGCCGGTCTGGCTCAGGAGCTTAAGCTGGCAAGGGTATCATTGTTAGTTATGGATGTGCAGGTGGCGGCGATCCCCCTGATGAAGCAATTCACCAAACCCCAGGACCATTACATAGATATCTCGCTGGAGGGCAATGTGGTTATCTCCTCGGCTGAAAGCCGTTCTTTGCTTGCCCGGGTTGGCATTCCTGGCGAGATTCTGCACACCCCCGGTCACTCCGATGATAGTGTCTCTCTGCTGCTCGACGACGGTTCGGTTTTCACCGGCGACCTGACCCCGTATGAGCTCGCCTGGGGGGAGGCTGCTGAAACCGTCAGGGCAAGCTGGCGGATACTTAAGGAAAGGGGTGCCAGGCGAATATATCCCGGGCACGGGCCT
>JBGOYO010000146.1:0-7279 GCA_041479715.1 Anaerolineae bacterium | reverse complement strand
CAGGTAGCATTGCTGATCAGCTTACTAAGTTATGCACGCGTTCTTCGAATGCGTGATGACAAGTTACAATCCAAGGAAAGGCTGATCCTGCATGGGAATATCCTCGTCCTGGCAGCAATCTTCATCACCCTGATCAGCGATGCTGTCGCAGAATTTGCGCAGCATTCACCTCCATCAATCTATGGTTCTGCCTTGCGCATCGAATTGGGGCTCATGTTCATACTCGCCACCGTCAGTGCGCTGGCTTTGTGGACGGTCTTCAGGGGTATTCCCACTGCCAGCCCCCCACCCAACCTCACCCCCGCAGATGCCATCGATGACCTGTGGAGCCTGGTACGTGTACCAGTCGTCATATCCAAATCGGTTTTCCCACCCGCCATGGTTGAATGGGTGAAACGGTTTAGCAGTGACTTGCTGTTTGCACATGTCCCGTGGGTCAACCCTCGTTTGCTTCCCTGGCGTTTTACGGCTGGAGTAGGTCTGTTGGTGGGTGTGCTGCTCGTTATCGCCCAGCTTCAAGAGGGTCCACCCCCCAGCCTCGCCATCGGCTTGCTGCTGGCAGGTATCTTTATCTCGGTCGAGCTCGTCGCCACATTATTGGGTTTCGCCATTTTTGGGGGCAATCTCGGACTGCGACCTGCTTTGCTAAAGAAAAACCTGACTGTATAGATCGATTAAAGAAACCTACGGCTTAACAATTTCTTCACCATTAGCAGCGGATAGAGTTTATAATCTGTGGCGCTTATATTAAATATTTGGGAGAAATTATGAGGATCAGATCGGCTGCCATTCTTTTTACACTACTGGTTATTATCGTGTTCACCAGCGCGTGCTCATCAGGTTCGTCGAATACAACACCTTCATCCACGTCTGCATTGGACGGGGCTACTCTGGTCCAGGAGCGCTGCTCGGTGTGCCACCCCATAGGCAGAATCGAGTCATCGAATCACACTGCCGCACAGTGGAACACCATTGTTAATACCATGATCAGCCGCGGCGCCCAGCTCACTCCCGAAGAGAAAACCGTGGTGGTAAACTATCTGGCAGCTAATTTCGGTAAATAACGAATTTCGTTTCAATTGAAATTGACACAACCAGTCAACGGGGGTAATCATCGGCACCACTTCATAGCGCCTAGTTTTGACACTATCCGGTGTCCATCATGCCTGCGGACAGGCAATCAGCTCACTTTCATCGACCATTACAGCGACTATCGCTCCAACCACGCTAACTTTTCACTCGTGTAAAGTAGCTTTTTCAGCTGAAGCAATAGTTCGTCACGCTCAATGCGCCTTACCAGGCGATTTTTGTTTATTTAGTGCAGAAATTTTTGGGGAATTGCTTAAAAAACATTAATTATTTTCAGCTTGCTTTATAGATAAATATCAGTATAATTGTCATCATTGTTGTGCAGGGGAAAATTTAATAATGACAACAATGACATGGTAATGGATAGTTGGTGGGGTTATTTAAAGAACTATGTTCTACTCTGGAATGGCACCAATCAATTAACTAATTATCCAAGACTCGACTGATAACCGTCAGTCGTGTCGTAGCCTTATATATCATGGTGCCGATAAAATATGGAAAAGCTGACTACAGGAGGAAATATGCTAACCAAGTCTTCTCTCGCTGGGGCTGAGCTCGCAGTAACGACCAGTCTCTCTCAAAAAAGTTTTGATCTTTCAGTCATCGTTCCGACGCGCAATGAAGTCGGAAATGTCAATCCGCTACTAAACCAGATCGACCAGGTACTCAGCGGAATTCATGCCGAGGTGCTCTTTGTGGATGATTCTACCGATGAGACCCCGGAAGTAATAAAGGCTGCCATCCCGCTTTTCCCCAACCTGACTATTCGGTTGTTTCACCGGACTGCAGAAAAGCGTATTGGGGGGTTAGGAGGAGCCGTATTGCTGGGTCTCCAGAACGCCCGTTCAGAGTATGCCTGCGTCATGGATGGAGATCTCCAGCATCCGCCCGAGTTGCTTCCCGTTCTACTGCGTACAGCTCAGGATAAGGATGTCGACCTGGTCGCAGCTACCCGCCGCACCGAGGATAGCCAGGTAACTGGTCTAAATACTGCTCGGAACCTGATCAGCCGTGGGCTTGACCTGGTTGCCCGGGCGTTTTTCCCACGCCGACTGCATGGTGTTAGTGATCCACTCACTGGATTTTTCCTGGTGCGGATCAGCGCTTTGGACCTGCCCGCACTCCAACCCAATGGGTTTAAGATCCTATTGGAGATCCTGGTGCGCAATCCAAAGCTTCGTAAAGCAGAGGTCCCCTTCCACTTCGGGGAGCGTCTATCAGGTAAGAGTAAAGCATCGCCTGCCGAAGCATACAATTATTTTAAATCTCTATGGTCAATGAAATTCGGTAGTGGCTCGCTGCGCCTGGCAGGTTTCGCCCTGGTCGGTGCAAGTGGGATATTTGTCAATTCCCTGGTCTTATACCTGGTGACGTCCAAGCTAAATATTTACTATCTGGTTTCTGTCGCCATCGCAACGGTGGCATCAACCGCGTGGAATTTCGGCCTGACAGAGTTTTGGGTTTATCGCGCTGCTCATCATCCAGAAGGACGACTGCGCCGGTTAGGCCTATTCTCCGTCATGAACCTCGCTGCCCTGGCATTACGCAGCCCAATCATCTATCTCCTCACCTCCTTGTTCAGTATCCATTATGTCGTCTCGAACCTGATCTCGTTAGTCTTGTTGACTGGTCTGCGGTTCTTAACCGCTGATAACATGATCTGGGGACAGATGACCGCTGCATCAACCACCAGGAAAGCTTATTCTTACAACATCCATGACCTGGTGACAGTTGTATCTGAAGGCGAGTTGCCTGAGCTGGAGCCTTTCCGTGTTTTTCAGGAGATTGAACAACCAACCATCCGTGTCAAAATCGGTATCCCACCATCACCGAAATCGAACGGCGCTAAGGATCCCAACTATCTCCGTTACCGTGAAGTCTTCGGGCACATGGGCTTTGAAGTTGGCATATGGATGGGCGAGCAAGTGAATGTAGTTGCCTCTCCATTACTACGCTTATCGCCTCATGTCCTATATACAAACGTGGTCGAGCCAATCTTACGTTGGACATTTGTTAAAAAGGGTTATGCCCTGGTCCATGGAGCTACGATCGCATTTGGCACTGAGGCTTTCATTATCACCGCGCGGACCGACACTGGTAAAACAACCACGTTGCTCAAAATCTTGAGCCACCAACGCCGCAACAGTGATCGCGCAGCCTTCTTATCGGATGATATGACCATCGTATCGCCAACCGGGGTCGCCATGACCTACCCCAAACCTTTGACCATCAGCGCTCACACCTTATCGTCGATTAATGCAGATACTTTGACCTTCAGGGAAAAAATGGCGCTTCCTCTCCAGAGTCGCATCCATTCTCGCACTGGTCGCAAGGTAGCAACTTTAATCAACAAGACGCTACTCCCAGCTGCCACCATTAACATGATGTTACAAATGGTAATACCGCCTCCTAAATACTTTGTGAGCAAGCTCCTGCCAGAAGTCAAGCTTTCCAAAACGGCAGGCTTTACCGGCATGTTCATCATTGAGCGTAGTGGTGAAGGGACCATCTCGATAAAAAATGATGAAGCCCTGGAGATTTTATTGAGTAACTGTGAGGATGCCTACGGCTTCCCACCTTATAATGACCTGAAAGAGTTCCTGTATAACCATCATGGCGTCGATTTACGCAAGCAAGAACAGAGTATTATCCGTGAGGCTTTTGGGGGGCTACCTGCTACCATAATCAAGTCGAAAAAACTGGATTGGTGGTGCCTCATACCAACCTTCATTGATGAACAAGTCGCTAATGACTGTGCGTGCCCAACCAACCAAGCATTGAGATCACCGCAGAGTGTATCACTGCGTCCTCTCTCTGGTGATTGATGTGCAAGGGGGCACCCTAACCGGCACAGCTCATCCCATTCTCCTTCAGACAGGTTTGTAATAACTGTCTGAAGGAGATGGTGAAAATCTTTCGAGACATAGCTATTTGATGATGCTTTGAAGATCCAAAAAGGATATGGCTTGTAATTATGGAAAAAAATATATTGAACGTGAGTGAGAGGGTATATGAGCGAGAAGTAGCCAAACCTCGCGCCATCCCGTTGGTGAATGAACTGGTGGTCAGCCGTGTAATCCTGCTGCTGGCCATGGGAGCGGGGGGTTTTCTGCGCATCTGGCAGATCAATGCCATGGGATACAACACCGATGAAGCTGTGTACGCAGGTCAGGCAGCCGCCATTGCCCGCATTGCGGGGTTGAAGGAAGTGTTTCCAATCTTCCGAGCCCACCCCTTGTTATTCCAATTCCTTCTCTCCATTGTTGACCGGGTTTACTTCACCGATTTGGCAGGGCGTCTACTTGCTGTTTTTTTCGGGTTGGCGACCGTCCTCATAACCTACGAGCTAGGGAAGACCTTGTATGGTAGGCTACCAGGGGCTCTCGCAGCTATGTTCATGGCGCTGATGCCATATCACGTCATCGTTTCACGCCAGGTGCTCCTGGATGGACCAATGACGTTCTTTGCTACTCTAACCCTGTTTATGCTGGCCAAGTTCGGTAAAACCCATCGGTCGGTCTGGCTGTATGCAGCCGGTGGGAGCATGGGCTTGACCTTTTTATCCAAGGAAACCAGCATCGTTATGCTAGGCAGCATTTTTGTATTCCTGGCGCTCTCCCCAGAAATTCGTACGCGCCTGCGAGACCTGATCCTGGCGGTTTTCCTGATGGGTCTGGTCATTGCACCTTTTCCCATCTCCTTGATGCTGGCTGGAAGCTCCACCACCGGTCGTAATTATCTTGTCTGGCAACTCTTCCGCCGGGCAAACCATCCATTTTCCTTTTATTTCACCACGGTCCCACCAGCCGTGGGTATCCTGGTGATCATTGCCGCCATAGCGGGTCTTTATTTCCTCAGGCGTGAATACTCATGGCGTGAAAAACTCCTGCTGGCCTGGATTATTGTGCCGTTGGTTTTCTTTGAGATTTGGCCGGTTAAAGGATACCAGTATCTGCTGCCAATTGCTCCACCACTGGCTTTGTTAGCCGGGCGGACTTTAGGCAAGTGGATCCAATTGGCAAGAGGGAAACACTTTGTATCGCCTATAAAAACCCTGTTCAACCAACCGGCAGTTTATTGGCTGATGACCGGTGCAGTTATCTTCTCATTGAGCTTTACCTCCTGGCAGCAAATCCAACCAGAATCCTCAGCTACTCTCCTGGCTGGTACGGGAGGCGTGCCTGGTGGAAGGGAAGTAGGAGTTTGGATCCAGGAATATGTCCCATTGAAAGCCCACTTTATGACCATCGGTCCTTCAATGGCAAATATCATCCAGTTCTACGGGGAGCACCCGGCGTATGGTTTAGCCGTAAGCCCGAACCCGCTCCACAGAAATCCTTCATATGACCCCATCCTTAACCCTGACCTGCAGATCCGCAACTCGGAGCTGCAATACATGGTTTGGGATTCATTCTCTGCAGCTCGCTCGCCCTTTTTTGCAGCCAAGCTGATGAGTTATGTCAATAAGTACAACGGGCGTGCGGTTCATACGGAAACCATCACTGTCAAAGATAAGGATGGCAACTCTGTGGTTAAACCGGTCATCATCATTTATGAGGTGTACCCATGATCAAGCGCACACTTTTAGCTATTTTCTCGGTTGTGGCTCTTACCAGTGCCCAGTTTATTCCGGTACAAGCAGCACCTTCCCGGCAGGGTCATCAACCGATAACACCCATCCAGCACCTGGTCGTTTTGATGCAGGAAAACCACACCTTCGATAACTATTTTGGCACCTACCCCGGAGCAGATGGTCTGCCCGCTGGCACGCAAATGCCGGTTGATCCCACCAATCCCGCCGCTGGCTTCGTCACACCTTGGCACATCGGCAATGCCACGATTACCGATCTCAGCCACTCCGCGCCAACTTATCACGATCAATATGACAAAGGCAAGATGGATGCTTTCGTATCGGCATTGAACGCCCGCAACCAGAATGGCAAACAGACGATGGGTTATTATGATGGCACCGATATCCCTTACTACTGGAACCTGGCTGATAATTATGTGCTATTCGACCAGTTCTTCAGCTCAGCCCAGGATGGCAGTTTTGCCAACCATATGTACTGGGTGGCAGCCGTCCCACCCATTGCGCCAAAGGGACAAAACCTAAACGATGTGCTTGCGAATGTCCCGACAATATTCGACAGCCTCCAGGCTGCGGGTGTCTCCTGGAAATTCTACGTTGAGAACTATAACCCGACGATTACTTACCGGGACCTATCCTCAAGCGGTAACAAGTCATCCCAGGTGGTCTGGGTGCCTCTGCTCAACTTCGATCGATTTATTGATGATCCCACCCTATCCAGCCATATTGTCGATCTTAAACAATATTTCATCGATTTAAACAACGGGGCACTGCCCGCTGTGTCATACATCGTCCCATCCGGGGCCAGTGAGCACCCCCCAAGCAACTTGATGAGCGGCCAGCGCTTCGTTAAGTCTATCATCCAGGAGCTGATGCGTTCAAGTTCCTGGGATAGCTCTGCCTTTATGCTGGCATACGACGATTGGGGCGGCTGGTATGACCACGTCACGCCCATCCAGGTTGACCAATTCGGTTATGGGCCGCGCGTCCCTGTAATTCTGGTCAGCCCGTACGCTAAAAGTGGCTATATCGATCATACCGTGCTGGATTTCACCTCGATGCTCAAGTTCATCGAGTTGAACTGGAACATAGCCCCCCTGGCTGGGCGAGATACCAATGCCAACAATTTCTTATCAGCGTTCGATTTTAATCAATCGCCGCGTCTGCCTAATTTTCTTCCATTAGGTCGCATCACGGTGATCCCGCCGAAAAAGAATCCCACCAATGTGATTTACTTGGGGTACGGTGGTGCATTATTCCTGGCTGTAGCGTCCTTCAGCCTGGCTAATCTCCGCACTCGGCGAACCAAAGGTCGAGGTAGTCAAGAGGTAACCAAATGATCAAGCGATTAATCGCCGCACTAGTCTTATCGATCTTGTTGGTGGTTGGCATGCAGTGGGTTTCCGTTACCCCGGTGAATGCCAGCCCACTGAGCCCGAATAAGAATTTACCCTCTGTCGCATCCGCTGCACCACGCTCGACTGATGTCCTACAGTCTTCATTTTATAAGGGTAACCTTATTGCTCAACCGTCGATTCACATAATCGCTCCTTCGTCTGCCTCATTGGACACAAAAAGTCCACATGAGGTAGCCATAAACAT
>JBGOYO010000145.1:0-7297 GCA_041479715.1 Anaerolineae bacterium | reverse complement strand
TTCCTCAAAGAGCTGATTGAGGCGGGGAAGATAAAAGCGGTGATCGATAGGCGTTATCCATTGGAACATGTGGCCGAGGCGCACCGCTATGTCGAAAAGGGACACAAAAAGGGAAATGTGGTCATCACTGTGCGGCAGTAGATAAATGACAAATCACACTAAATCTAGAACAGCAGAAAGAAGGAAAAAATGAAAAGACTATTTACATCCATGATCATTTTGATAACACTAACAGCTTGCACAGGACTGCAGTTGGAGACACCTGAATCGGCTGCGACGGTCATACCTCAGGTGAGTATACCAAATCCTGCCTCGGTCTATTGCGAGCAGAATGGGAATAAACTTGAGATTCAAACGGCTGTTGATGGCAGCCAAAGTGGAGTATGTATTTTTACGGACGGCAGCAATTGCGATGAGTGGGCCTATTACCGGGGAGTGTGTGGTCCTGCAGCAGAAAATAGCCCAACACCTGCCATCGTAGTTGAGGCAACCACAACAGCAAACGGCGGCTACACGGAAGAAAATGCATCAGGCGGTTACATGCCACCAGGTACTTCAGAAGAAATAGCTGACTGGTGGGGGGTTATCAAGAGTACCGAATCCGGCGCACAGTATGATGACTATTTCGAGCGGCAGGACTTGGGACAGATTATCTACTTTGGCATTGATTCTATGGACCCGGCGGTACAAGCCCAGATCGAAGCATTCCGCGACAGCGGCAAGATCGTTAATCTTTATGGCACGTTACTGAGTAATGTGCCTGACTACAACGGCTCGCAGATCCAGGTGGATCGCATCGAGGTTGACGGGTAACGATTCGGTAAGGTGCAAATATCCCGTCCATTCAGAATGCACAAAGAATCTCTCTAATCTAAAAGTAATACCTCAGAAATTCTATGGATGAGTGAAGTAGCCAGGACAGGGAATTTGTTCGAGATCCCTCCAAAAACGACGAGAATATCGATCGAATGGCAAGCAATGCACAAGTTCAAAACACCGAACGCTTATTCGACTTTCCTTTGATTGTGTTGACTCGTGCGACGGACAATGATGAAAAGAATAGCATTGAACCTAGTTTGCAGACTGAATTCTTGAAACTATCATCCGTGAGCGGGCAGTATTTCTCCAAATTCGATGATCATTACATTCAAAACTCAGAACCACAACTCGTTATTGATTCAATCCGGCAGGTTGTAGAATTGGCGAGGAGAAACAGTGTTTAGTTTCAAACACGTCCAACATAGGCTCCACCAGGGCCGCCTTCGGTGTGAGTACGCGCAGGCAATTTGGCATGTTTGATGGCTAACTGAGAAAATTGTCTTGCCATCATCGGCGGCAGGTGAGCCAATCCGTTAACCGGCCTACAGGAGGTAAAATGCAGTGGAGCTTGCCTGTATGGTGCAAATATTCCATTGATTCAGAATGCACAAATGAATCTCATTAACCCAAAAGTAATATATAAGAAATTCTATGTATGAGTGAAGTAGCCAGGACAGGTTAAGCCGCAGTGAAGACAAATGAGAAATAAGACTGCTGTGAACTTAGAAAGAGTATATTGGTTTGATTTCGCCATCCCGCTTGCGGTCATGGTCGAGGGGTTGGTAATTGCAAGCCATACCTCTACATCTATTATTTGCTCTTTCTGGCGTAAAACCATCCAGCGAAGGTAGGATCTTTATAAACAATAAAGGCAGATATTAGGAGCAGAAATGAGCTTTCCAACCGTAAGCTGTTCAAATTTACTCAGGCAGAAAAGAATCCTACCTCAGGATTTCCAGGGGAAAATTAACCTGGTGTTCATCGCTTTTAAGCAGTGGCACCAGATAGAAGTTGATTCCTGGATCCCTCTGGCCAAGGAACTGGAGCAGCAATACGAGGATTTGGCTTATTACGAGCTACCGATTATCCAGAGCATGAACTCTTTCTATAAAATGTTTATCAATGAGGGCATGCGAGCAGGCATCCCCAACTCAAAGATCCGTGAGCGCACGATCACACTTTATCTCAATAAGAACGATTTCCGCACTGCTTTAGGAATGCCGGATGAAGACCACATTTACATCCTGCTGATCGACCGCCAGGGGAAGGAATTTTTTCGTTCCCGTGGGCCAAATAACCACGATGCCGAGGCGTCTCTGTGCCAGGCTCTTCTCCAGCTGACTTCAATACAGAAGGCTTGAACCTCAACATAAACTCAAAAAGGGAAGATACCTTCTAGTACGGTGGGACCTGCGGGCAGGGGTGCGCTGCTGAATTTTATATCTTTGGCGCTTTCTTTAATTCTTTGATGACCCTGTCTGCCGCCAGCTTACCAGTTAAGATAGATATCGGCAATCCAGACGGGCTATACGTCCACTGCCCCGCCTGATACACCCCTGGTACAGGCGTGGAGATGGAGTTCATAATCTTCGGCAGCCGGCTTTCAGCCGGCATGGGATGGTTGGTAAACGACCAGCCCGTGATGGCACCTTCTGCATTGCCTGCCACACTGGCCATAGTCAATGGAGTGGAGCTGAATTGTAGGAGCACGGCCTGTTTGATGCCTGGGTAAATTGATTTACCTAAAGTATCGACAACCAAATTTTCACACAATATTTTAAACTGGACATACCACCCCATATCTTCAATGCGCTTGGTGAGTTGGTAGTCGAACAGCACACTCACGATCAGACCGGTTTTGCCCTGAGGTGCCAGTGATACATCCCTCATCACAGGGATCGAAATCTCGTAGGTTGTCAGAGACAAAAACTTAGCCAACCATTGCTCAATCTCGCTTCGTTCAGCCCGGAGAGGGATTGGCCCGGCCTGCGACTGGCCAGCCCTGCTGGGCGTGTAGAAGAAGTGTTCGCTGGACTTGCTGGCAAAGAAGCTTTTATCAAGGTTAACTTCCAGGTACACAGTATAGATCGAATCGTTGCCGACTTTGTCAGCCACCTCCACCTGTCGTTTCGTGATTGATTCCTTTATTTGCCTGTCTTCGATGTATTCTAGGTTGATCATCCGATAAAAGGATTTCAGGTCTGCTGCCCAGATCAACCTGCGGTAGTGGTATTCATTCCTCTGTGCATCCGTAAGCAGCCGTTTTTGTGGATCAATCATCGTGATTTCGGTATTTGTGCTGATTTGTCCCTGGTGAGACTCAATGAAAGCCGCCATTTTTTCGACGAATTTCCCTGTTCCGCCCATTGGGTAGTTATAATCCAGATACAGCTTTAAATAGCTCAATGCAAAGAAAGCTGGGGTCTCCTGGAAGAAATGCTGTGAGATGATATCCAACAGACTCTGATTTTGCGTGTACTGCTTCAAAAAATCCACCACCGGTCGGTTCAATGCGGTGATTTTCCGCACCGTTAGGGCATATTTCACCATCCATGGCAAGATCACTTTCACCATGTAATCGCGATCCTTCTGCATATCCAAAAAGATGGGATTGTCGATTCCATATTGGACTTTCATGTACTTTATGATCAAGCGAGTTTGGGCGATGATCTCGTTGATCTCGTTCACGCTCTCGGGGTAGAGGCTGTTCAGCAGAGCCTGATAGTCCGAAACATTCTCCTCCCTCTCCAGGTGAATCACCCGATCCTCGATGCCCAGCGAGATATGGTTCTTGACCATGTCAACCTGCACACCCAGGTGTTTCAACATGGGGAATAACACCCCTGAGTTTTCCATTGCCCTGATCCCTCCATCGAAGACGAAACCATCCCTTTCGAAGGAGTTGATCAGCCCTCCAACACTAGCTTCTTTTTCGCAAAGCAGGGTGTGATACCCGGCTTTGGAAAGGTAGGCTGTAGCGATTAAACCGGCGATCCCACCGCCAACAACAATGGCATCAAAATCCATATTCCCTCCTCGTATTACCATTTATTCCGGTGATATGTCCAATAAAAATTGTAGCTGTCATTATCAATTCCAACAAATTTTATTCTCATGCCAGATCGGTCAGCTGTTCGCTGATTATCCATACGCGTTTTCCGACCGCCCGGTCAAGGGCATGAGCGGCTGGTTTCTCATCGATCGTCTGGTTGAAGAACCGTCCGCTCACTCGTGCCATCTCCGGCGCAGCCGCCAGGTAATAAATGGCCTCCCCAGAGATGACCGGGTCTTTCAGCAACCACCAGATCAGATAGCGCTGGTAAAAGCGGTACAGGGTGCCGTTGTTCATGCCGATATTCGTCCGAACTTCACCTGGGTGCATGGCGTTAATTGTTACACCTGAACCTTGTAATCTCTCCGCCAGCTCCCACACGGTGAGCAGCTGGGCGACCTTGGAAGCTCCATAGCCCTGCAATCCCCGATAGCGCCTCTGCTCCCAGGTCAGGTCCGAGAGATCCAACCCGCCGAAGCGGTGCCCCTGTGAGTTCACCTGGATGATACGGGCTGGAGCGCTTGCGATCAGCCGGTCGAGCAGCAGGCGCGTGAACAAGAAGGATGCCAGGTGATTCACGCAAAAAACCGTTTCAAAACCTTCTGCAGTCAACGTACGATGGGTGTTGTGCAGCCCGGCGTTATTGATCAGCACATCGATACGCGGGTTATTTTCCAGGATCCTCCCGGCAGCCTGGCGTACTTCGTTGAGGCATGAGAAATCCGCCTGGAGGACATCAATCTGTTTGTTGTATGTAAGCTCCAATTCACCT
This sequence comes from Anaerolineae bacterium, assembly GCA_041479715.1. Taxonomy (GTDB): domain Bacteria; phylum Chloroflexota; class Anaerolineae; order Anaerolineales; family UBA4823; genus FEB-25. The sequence continues at coordinate 2,654 of JBGOYO010000145.1, read as the reverse complement.
TGGACTCTTTCAGCCTTCTGGCGGTTACGGCACACTAGCACTAGGTGTGCCCCACCTTGAGCCAGCCGTTTCGCTACCTGGTAGCCCACCCCCGAGGTTGCACCGGTGATGACGCACAACTTTCCGTCCATACGCGCTGTGGTGGTTTTCTGCACCATGCGGGCGTTGGCGATAAATTGAAGTTCTTCAGGCAGTTTCATGTATAACGACCAGCTAGCCAAAGTACCTGCGCATGAACTTCCAGTACGGTTTACGTAAGAGAGGGATGCCATTGAGGATAGTACCCCACAGGTCGAAGTAATCGCGTTGATAGATGATCCGGTGATCATCAGCTATAGTGAGCTTAGTGCACCCGACCATAGGGTTGCTAGGCCACCTTTTAAAGCTCATCACCATCTTCCACTGAAAGAAGACCTCCTGCCCATCCATGACTATCGACAGGATGTCCATATTGAGCTGTTCGCAGCGCTGCGCTAATCGATTACACATCGCCATGAATTCAATCTTGCCCTCGATGCGCTGGATGTTATCCTCGAAGATGATGTCATCGTGGTAGTACGGGAATAGGTGGGACCAGTCGGGCTTGCCCTGTGTGTTGTAGGTCTGGGACCATAATTCATGGATCTTCGCAGTGGTCAAAGGCTCGAGGGTGTATTGATTTTCGTGCGCTTGAGTGTAGTCCATGTGGTTTGGTTACTAAAAAGAAGTTATATATTTACCATAAAATTTGACGTATTATATTATAAAAATCATTGGTTAATATATAAGAACATGATTTTTTCGTCATTGTGAGACCAGTCAAATCCGCTGGTCAAACATATCATTTTCTAACATCACCAACCCAATAATGGGTAATTGGAGGGATCTGAAAAAATACAAGTCACCGTGGTAGAAGCTGTTGCTTCTGGACGGGAAGTAGCCATGGCCATTTATCAATTTCTGAGCTCTCAGAGAAGATGAGAGAATTTATAACTGAGTAACCTTAATTTTCCTTCGGATAAATTTAATTATAATTAGTTCATGCTTCCGGTAGCATTTTTATTATTTGCATTTCTTTGTGGTTCGTTACCATTTTCTGTCTGGTTAGGGAAAATATTTCTTGATATAGATGTGCGTCATTTTGGAGATGGCAACCCAGGCGCTGCCAATGTCTTCAGAGCGGGTAATAAGTTAATCGGTCTACTAGCATTGATGTTGGATGTCTGTAAAGCAGCTTTCCCTGTTGGGCTGGCGTATTTTACCCTGGATATCCGAGGTGTTCCGATGTTCATGATTTCATTGGCGCCAATCCTGGGTCATGTCTTTTCACCTTTCCTGGGCTTTCGGGGTGGGAAGGCCCTCGCCACAGCATTGGGTGTATGGATCGGGTTGACGATCTGGAAGGCTTCCCTGGCAGGAGTGATAGCTGTGCTGATCGGTATTGCTGTGTTCACATCGCCTGGTTGGGCGGTCATGTTCGCCTTAGGTGGAATTATTACAACCCTTATAATCTGGCTGCCTGAGCCACTTTTGTTTTCTGTATGGGTGGGTGAAACACTCATTCTGGTATGGACGCATCGCCTCGACCTTCGCCAACGCCCATGTCTACGCCCCTGGTTGGGTAAGCATCTCCAGCAGCCCGGAGATTAAAGTTTCGTATGGTTGAATATCTTACCCATACATTAATACTTCACCTCATCATCTTTCAAACGATTATCCTGCTGGTCATTTTAAGCAACATAATAATTCTCCACCGAGCCAGGCGGCATTCAATACTTCTTAGTTTTCCAATGGTCTCAATCCTTATTCCGGCTCGCAATGAGGAAAAGAGCATTGCTAGTTGTATTCAATCGCTGTTAGCACAGGATTATCCTTCTTTCGAGGTGCTTGTTTTGGATGACCAATCCAGTGACACCACAAGATCAATTCTAGCGAACATGGCTGGGTTACATCCAAGGTTGCGGATTCTGGATGGAATCCCACCTTCTGAAGGTCAGGTGGGCAAGAATTGGGCATGTGTGCAGCTTGCTCGCCAGGCGCAAGGTGAGCTGTTGTTCTTTACTGATGCAGATACCTTTCACAAGCCACAAACCCTGAAGACTATAGTCACTACCTTGATGGGTGAAGAGGCTGACCTGTTGACTGGTTTTCCCCGCCAGGAAGTGTGCACCTGGAGAGAACAATTACTTGTTCCTTTTTTTTCATGGGCATTCCTGTGTTTCACCCCACTCAGCTTGGCGTACAGATTACGACTGCCAGCTCTTTCTAATGCGGTAGGTCAGATGATGTTATTTCGTTGCGAAGCTTATCTGGCGATCGGTGGGCATGAAAGTGTAAGCTATTCCATCGTGGATGACTTGATGTTGGCCAGACAAGTCAAGGCGGCGGGATTGCGTTGGCGTGTGGCATATGTTGCCGATTTGATCTCTTGCCGGATGTATCACGAAAACCGAGAAGTAATAAGTGGTTTTGTGAAGAATCTATTTGCCGCTTTCGATTTTCGCCTGCTTCCTTTTTCGTTTGTATTTATCTGGTTAGCAGTTATGTTCTGGGAACCATTGATCATCCTGATGTTGTTAGTCCTCGGACGAGCGCCTCAAGCCCGAGCTGAGGAGCTTGTTATTTGTGTTGCGCTATCCTTGCTCCTGTGGTTGTTACCCTATTCAGAGATGGGT
>JBGOYO010000144.1:0-7313 GCA_041479715.1 Anaerolineae bacterium | reverse complement strand
GCTGCGCAGGAAGGCGATATTTTCTTCGGTTCCTCCAATTAGAATCCTGCGTACGTTATTTTCAGTGAAGAAATGACCAGCGAATTCAGCCACATCACGGATATTCCGCCCGGCGAGCTCATCTTCGTAGTTGGTCTGGCCAGTCACTCCACCCCGCACGCCGGTTTTTGCCGAAGCCCCACCGCGCTTGGTGTGCCTAATGCTTTCACCCAAGATTCCTTCCTGTTCTCGAAGCTCACCCAGGTGGAATGAAAATAACCTCGCCCCCTGCTTATCCACCAACACCACACCATACCCACCATAATAGTCCAGCAGGCTCGCCAGCGGCTTGACGTAAGGACGGTCACTGACGATCACCTGGTTGCGAACCGAGATTGCCAGAGTGTACACTCTAAAGAATGCATCGGGTACGCATGAAAACACTGCCACGCTTCGACCGGTCCGGTTAAACTCCCGGCTGAAATAATTCTCCACCACCTGCACATCGGATGATAAGTTGACCTCTTTTAACATGTGACGTAGATTCGATTTGTACACATCTGCGCTGCCTTCGGTTGGATCGGTATTCAGGTACAGGCTGAGTACCTGGTGATCGGTCTGGTAGCCAAGTAATTCTTGCAAGTTCGTTTCAGTTAACATAAATACTCCTCTCTGTGGCAGGGGTATATAATGGCTAATCCGCCCCGCGTTTAAGTTCCTGAAACAATTCTTTTTGTCGTGAAGTCAGATTGTGAGGGATTTTCACCTTGATGTGGACGAATAAGTCGCCTTTGGTGCCCGGTGAATTCAGGCGCGGGATGCCTCGACCTGCCAGGCGGATGCTTTGCCCGGGCTGAATACCCGGCGGGATAGTCAAGACGACGTTCCCTGATAGCGTCTGGACGGTCACATCGCCTCCTAACACCGCAGTGTAAAGATCGATTGCGACCTCGGTATGCAGGTCGTTCCCTTTTACCTGGTAGCGTGGGTCATCGGCAACTCTGATCACCAGGTACAGGTCGCCTTTCTGTCCGGCATTCCCGGTGGGGATGGCATTGGCGACGCGCACTTTTGTGCCTGTTTTTGCACCAGGCGGGATTTTGACATCCAACCTGCGTCCATCCACCTCGATGCGCCGTGAAGTACCCTGGAAGGCCTCAGTCAGACTGATGGTCACATCTTGCTGGTACGAGGGATTCTCCCCCCGCCGCATCCGCTGGTAGGTGTTCCTACCCGAATCAGGATTACCCATATCTGGCACGCCTCCAAAAATCCGCCGGAAGAATTCTGAAAAATCCCCGCCCAAAATGTCTTCCAAATTGCCCACATTGACCCGTACATTTCCTGTCTGCGCGGGTGTGGACCAGTCTTCCCAGTTGAAGCCGCCGGCAGGTGCCCCTCCCTGCTGCCATTGGGAATACGATTCACCCAATTGGTCATAACGCGAACGCTTCTCCGGGTCACTCAAGACCTGGTAAGCCTCATTGATTTCTTTAAATTGCTCTTCTGATTTTGCGTTCCCTGGGTTGCGGTCCGGGTGAGTCTTTAATGCGAGTTTCCTGTAGGCACGCTTAATCTCATCTTTGCCGGCATTGCGCTCGACACCAAGAACCTTATAGTAATCTTTATATTCCATATGATGATATCCACCGCTAGATGGCAATAATCGAATCTTGCCATTACCATTGTATGCTCATCTGGCATACAAAGTCAAGCATTCCAATAGATTTCTTACAAAACTCTAACTGATTGCTGCTGCGACCCGGAAACAATGCTTTAATTTTACAAACATGCTATGATTAAACATATGGATGATCATCATGGCCGCGTCCTGCTGATTGAAAATGACCCTGATGTCAGCGAGCTGATCGCCGAGCAATCATTAAAACCTCTCGGCTTCCAGGTTGATGTATTCGAGTCTGGTGCCTCAGTCGTCCAAGAGCTTGCACAAATTCTTGAAGATATCGCACCAGACGTGATCATCACCGACCTGAACCTTCCCGGATTGAGCTGCAAAGACCTGATGGTTGCACTGACCTCTTGTGGGGTTAACGTCCCGATCGTTGTAATCGCCAACAAAGGCCAGGAAGCGGATATCCTACAGACTATCCGGTTGGGGGCAGTCGATTTCCTGTTCTGCCCGGTCCGGGAAACCGAGGTAATCGCAGTCATTGAGAATATTCTCAACAAACAGCTTGTGAAGAGCGACCTGGAAATTTACACCAAAGAATTAGACCAGACGAAAGACCTCATGACCCGGCAGCTGGCTGATTTTTCGGAGATATTTTCCTTCATCAAGCTGGCATGTTCCACAACTGATACAGGAATGCTGTCTGAAAAAATCGCCAGCCTGGCTATGCAGCTCACTGAGGCAGACAGCGCCTGGGTGTTAACCTTGGATGCCAATCAGGGTGTATTCATCCTACGCGCCTGCCAGAACGTACCAGAAGCGATGCAGGCGAGGCTCAACCTCCCCTATGAGGACGAATTGAGCTCTCTGACTACGATTTCTGGAAAGGTTCTTTCCATCCACGGCGAAGCGCTCAACCGCTTTACAGGTCTGAAATGGATCGGTGCAGCCTTAACCGTCCCGGTTATTCAGAACGGTATAGCCTGCGCCTTGATCACTGCCGCCAGGAATGCCCCCCAACCTTTCACAGGCAGTCAGCAGGCCATGCTTGAGCTGGCTGCAGAATATGCCTGGATCCTGCTGGAGAATGCCGGACGATTCCATCGGATGGAACAAAGCCTGGTTTACCTGAAACAAGTCAATGTACATGCTATCCTTGAATCCAACCTGAAATTTGATCTACTTCGCCAGGCAAGCCTTGAATTACGCAGCCCTTTGAAAATCCTGATGGAAAAAGTGGATAGGCTGCTGGATGATAGCGAGCGCGACTCAAACCGGGAACAGGCCACTGCGCTGAGTGACATTCAGGAAGAAGCGGAAATTTTGATGGATATCAGCGATTCAATGTTTATCAACCGCCAAGAGGAGGCGATGCGGTTATTGGATGATATTGATTTAAATGAAGCTGTCAGCATCGTGGTTAACCGGTTCCGTCCGATTGCCCAGCTGGGTCGGATTATGATTAATCTGGAGCTGACCTCCGAGCCCTGCATGATAAAAGTCTATCCTTCGCAGATCACGAAAGTCATAGAGGGATTGCTTTCAAATGCGTTAAAATACAGCCCGGCGAACGGAGAAGTCTCCATCCGCATTGATCAGGATGAGCATAACACCACCATGACAGTGAATGACCTGGGTGATGGGATTGATGATAATTTGGCTGACCGGGTATTCGAGGTAAACTCCGGTATCTTCGGTCATACTGCCAGGCGGTTCGGAGGGATTGGCATCAGCCTGGCAACGATAAAAGAAATAATTTCTGCATACAAGGGTCAAATATGGATCGACAGGTTGCAGAGCACAGGTTTCACGATTGCATTTTCACTGCCGCGGAGATGAATCCTCCAATGGAAGTGAGTTTATAAAATGACATACATTGCACACATATTGATCTATTCAGCTCCGGAGCTAGCGGACACCCTTGACCTGTCCGCATTGGGTAGTGAGGGATATGAGGTCACACCAATTACACAGACCAAAGAGCTAGAGTTGTGGCTGATACCCGATCTGCATAATTCTGCTCTGATCATCGCCCATCGATCCGCGAGCGAAGGTCTGAAATACGCAGCGGAGATCCGTCAAGCTCACTCACAGCTACCGATCATCCTGGTCACTGATGAGGTCGACCAGTCTTTTTTGAAGCAAGCTTTGGAGTTGGGGTTGGCAGACTACCTGATCCGACCGGTCGATTCAGCAGACTTGTTGAAAGCCGTCCAACATGCCCTTGAACGTCAAAAATCCAGGTACGTGGAGCAGCAGTTCGAAAGGGTGTTATCGGAGCTTGTGGATGGTTTCGTGTTGGCAGACTTAAATTCCAACCTGTTGCTGGTAAACCAATCTGCCCGGAATATATTTAACATAAAAGAGGATCCACTGGAGGGTAGGCCAGTCAATGAAATTTTTTACCAGCCTGATTTCATGGAAATCTTCAAGCCTCAGAGGACCTTCCCTTTTCGAAGCGAAATCTCCCTGGATGATGGGCGCGTCTACAGTGCCCAGTCGAGCCTGATCCCAGAGATAGGAATTGCGATTGTCCTGCAGGATATCACCCACCTCAAAGAGCTGGACCGGATCAAGACGGACTTTGTGAATACGATTTCACACGATATACGCTCACCACTGACCTCGATCTACGGTTTTATCGGACTGATCGACCGTGTCGGCCCGATCAACCGGCAGCAGGCTGAATTCATCCACCATATACAATCCAGCGTGCAGCACATCACCGCCTTGATCAACGACCTGTTGGATCTCAACCGGGTTGAATCGGGCTACGACCTGCAGATGGCAGATATCCACATGAAAGACATCCTTACGCAGACCATCAGCGACCTCGAATACCAGATCAGTGAAAAAATGCAGGAAGTGGTCCTCTCGGTGCCGGATGACTTGCCAGTCATTGTAGGCAATTCACTCCATCTCCAACGTTTGGTCAGCAACCTAATCGAAAATGCGGTCAAGTTCACACCACCGATGGGCCGGATAGACGTCAGGTGCCATATCGACGCCGGGCAGACCATCCTGGAGGTTGCGGATAATGGTCCCGGGATACCCCTTGCAGACCAACCGCATATCTTTGAGAAATTCTACCGGGGAAGCAATCTCTCTCAAGTTACGAACGGCACCGGGCTGGGGTTATCCATTGTCAAATCGATCGTAGAAAAACATCATGGGCGGATCTGGTTGGAGTCATCACCCCTCGGGACGACTTTCACGGTCATCCTTCCGATGTGATCAATCAGGTTACTCAGTCTGTTCATAAACCGGGGGATACTGGTGGTTAAATGACTGCCTCCGCCGGGGTGGTGAGGTACCCAGCGGAGGCTTTCGCCAAAGGAGGAAACAGCAACGAGTGTAAGCGTTTGGGTTCAACCTCGGCTCACTTCTCGTTTCTAATAATACATCAGGAGGATTTTTTTTCTTATTGTCAACTGTCATTATTTATTAGTGACATCACTCACAATCTATTTTGTGACTTTTGGTAGTAATCACATAAAGATTTTAGGACGCAAATCTCACAGGCAGGTTTGTGTGGGTGGCAAACTTCACGCCCCAGACGTATCAGATTCAGGTGGGTACTTTTATAGCTATCAGGAGGGAATAATTCGGCCAGGTAGCGGTGGGCCTTCTCCGCACTCATTTTTTCCGGTCGCAAGCCGATGCGACCCGTCACCCTGTGGATATGCGTATCCACCGGAAAAGCATTTTTCCCTAATGAAAATAAAAGGACAATGGACGCAGTTTTAGGTCCAACCCCATTAAATTGGCTGAGCCACTCCCAAGCTTCATCTTCTTGCATTTCCATTAAAAAGCTCAGGTCGAGCGAGCCTCTTTCGGCAGTGATCTGACCCAGGATCTTTTGGATGCGCGGACCTTTCTGGTTCGCCAACCCCGCTGAACGAATTGCATCTATTACTGATGCAGGATCAGCATCGCGCACCTTCTCCCAAGAATCAAAGCGTGCCTTCAGCTGTTGGAAAGCCCGGTCGCGGTTTATGTCATTCGTATTTTGCGACAGGATTGTAGAAATTAATTCATCCAACACCGGCAGAGGTGTATGCCAGGTTGGCTCACCATACTTTTCCAACAACCGGTGATGTACCTCTGAAGCACACTGGCATGGGTCCATTAATTCTTTTCAAGCGTAAAACAGGGTGATGCCATACCTACCTTGAGCTTGCGCCAATTTTCCACCGGGAATCCAGGACCATACTCATTCAATTTTTCCAGGTCTTGGGTTTCGAACACCCCCAACTGGCGTAAGATCTCCAGGGCTACAGCTGGCCTGACGTGACCTCTGGGATCACCGGCAGGGAAATTATGCCCTTTAAGATCCCCATCGGACACCTTGAATGCCACACCCAGGGCTGGCGAACCCGGGCGGACTGCGCCAGGCATGATCCCAAAAGCCTGAAACCCTTCCGCACCCCCTTTGCAGATGACCCTGCCCTGGGACGCTTGCATCAAGGTGGTGTCGAAGTTATCCGGACCGCCGATCATATCTGGGTACGTCAGCATGGCTTTTGTGATCAGGCGGCAGGTCTCAGCTCGTTTTTCAGCCAGCCCATCCGGCTGGCACAGGTGCGCAAAGGCCAGGGCGGTGTTGCGCAGAGGGAGCGCAAAGTTAGGCGCTGAACAGCCATCGATGCCAACATGGATCTCTCCCGGTGTGATGCCTGCCATTTCCGCCAGGGTGGTCACGATCTTCTGTTGCACCGGGTGAGCCGGGTCAATATATGACATGTCTTCAGGGCCAGTCGGTATCTTGAGCATGCGGGCGTAGGCGAGCATTCCCGTATGTTTACCGGAGCAGTTGTGGCGGTTTGGGGTCGGCAGTTCGCCACGGCCCTTCATGGCTTCCGCCGTCTTGCGGTCATAAACCGTATGCGTGCCGCACATCAAGTCTGACTCGCTCACACCCGTCTTAGCTTGTATGGAGTTGACCACAGCTACGTGTTCATCTGTACCGGAATGGGAGGCGCACAATAGCGCCACCTCCTGCAGAGTTAATCCATAGAATGACATGCCACCACTTTCCAGGAAAGGCAGCGCCTGAAGTGGTTTGGCAGAAGACCGTGTAAATGTGATCAACCCAGGGTCGCCGTACCAGGCAGCCATTTTACCGCTGGGTTCTACAATGGCGATGGCACCAAAATGCAGCGATTCAACAATGTCGCCGCGGGTTAATTGAAATATCGGTTCGTAGGACGTCTTCTTCATAATCGGCTCATTCACCGCTGGATTCGCTTGGGTGATAGCGCCGGGCATAGTATTGGAATAAGCCGTGGCGGTACCTCTGGTAATATTGATCGTATAGCTCGGTGGGGAAGGTCAGGTCGGAGAGCAGGTTGGGGATCAGGCGCTCGACCTCTGCAGTGGGAGCATTCCGCTTGACCATACGGTCCATCCCTCTGAGGATGCTCTTAAGGTGGCGCTGTTGAGCCTTGACTGAATCCTGTGTGATCACGCCGCCTCTGCCGCTGATCACCGTATAATCACGGTAGGAGCTCATCAGCAGGTCGAGGGTTTCTATCCAGGCGGGGATATCTGCGTTGGTCAAGAATGGTGGCTGGTTAAGCAGCACCACATCACCCACGAAAACCACCTTGGAGGAGGGGATAACTACCCAAGTCCCACCCGGCGCAGGTCCAGCATGGTATTCGATAAAGACTTCCTGCTCACCCCAATTGAGCGCAATTTTATG
>JBGOYO010000143.1:0-7353 GCA_041479715.1 Anaerolineae bacterium | reverse complement strand
GGCAGCGATCAACCCACCTGGGTCTCCGACCAGCTGACTTCGCCCCCCTTCATGTGGAATGGTAGCCTGACTGATGGGACGCACATTGTCGCGGGAAATTATTGGTGGCAGGTGGCAGTGACGAAATCGTCGGGGGGCTACGTCGAGGTGATTTACACGCAGCAATACGATCTCTCGTTCAACCCGTAAAAAATATATATCTTTCCAGCTACTAAGAGCGGGCGACCATCTTCGTCTCCCGCTCATTTTTTTAACTCACTCTGCCGTACTCTGGCTCGGTTGGTTTATCTACCTTGTGGTAAAGCTTTGTTGTGAATTATAATTCCGCCATCCTCGGCAATTTCCTATAGGATAGTTCATGTCCAAAAATGGCTGGTACGCCTGTATTATCGTTTTGATTGTAGTTTCCTGCGCCTGTGTTTTCTGCTTAATGGTGAGTTTGATCGGTATCGCCGGTTATCGCTCTATCTCTTCCACCCTCTCGGTGAACTTTCCGTTTCTACCAACGGATGTCGGCTCCTCCACCCCAACCCCGCACGTCATTCGCCCAACTTCCCAAGCTGATGCGTCGACACCCACCTCATCCTCAGACCCAACAGCATCGCAATCTCAGTTAACCACCTCGGTTCCAGAGGCCACCTCGGTTCCTGTGGTGGTATTCACCGATACCCTCAATACACTGGAAAATACATTTATTCCGATCAACGATCCCATTGAATTGGCTCAGCGCCTGCTTGGATTGGATAACATCTCCCCAACCGAAGCCCCTCCGGCATCTTTTTATACTGTGGGCGACCAGCAAGCCTTTTGGGTTGGCAATGGTGATATGGATAATTTCCGTGTCAAAGCCACCCTGCGTTACGTGACTGATCACGCTTATTTCTGGATCGAAGATGGTGTTAGCTACAATGCGCGTGACCTGCGGGATTGGGCGGATGCTTTCGAATATCAGATCTATCCTACCGACCGCTCATTTTTCGGCAGTGAATGGACCCCCGGTGTGGATGGAGACCCACATATCTACATTCTATATGTTCGAGGGATTGGTGCAGATAATGCCGGCTACTTTTCCTCCGCGGATGAATTTCCACGCCAGGTGAACCGCTTTTCCAATGCTCACGAAATGTTCCTCGTCAATGCCGATAACTCACCCCTCGACAACAGATACACCTACGGGATTCTCGCCCATGAGTTCCAGCACATGATCCATTGGTACCAGGACCGCAATGAATCCGGCTGGGTCAGTGAAGGCTTCTCTGAGCTTGCCGTTCTGCTGAATGACTACTATTCGGGTGGGTTCGATGCCATTTATACCAGTCAACCCGATTTACAGCTGAACGACTGGCCCGATGCATCGCTGGAGGATACCACTCCTCATTATGGTGCAGGCTTTTTATTCTTCACCTATTTCTTGGACCGTTTCGGAGAAACTGCCACCAAGGCGCTGGTCGCCAACCAGGATAACGACCTTAATAGTGTGGATTCAACCTTGCGCCAGATTAATGCTATCGACCCCCAAACGGGTAAGCCGATTACTGCGGATGCTTTCTTCCGCGATTGGGCTGTCACCAACTATGTGATGGACTCCAAAGTTGGTGACGGTCGTTATGCTTATACCAGGTACCAGGGAACACCCAAGGCAGAACCCACCGAGACTGTAAATTCGTGCCCGCTTGAAAATGTCACCCGCGATGTTCACCAATATGGTGTGGACTACATCCGCTTCAAATGCCCCGGTAGCTACACCATCCATTTTGAGGGATCCATATTTGAGGGATCCATACAGACCTCCCTCCTACCTGAAGACCCTCACTCTGGGAGTTTTGCTTTCTGGTCTAATAAAAGCGACGAGTCGGATACGACCCTGACCAAAACCTTCGATCTCACCGGGCGATCAGGTCCCCTTACTTTCTCGTACTGGACCTGGTACGATATTGAAAATGGCTGGGATTACGTCTACCTGGAAGCCTCCACCGATGGCGTAAACTGGCACACCCTCACCACGCCTTCCGGCACATCTGCCAATCCACAGGGGACCAGTTATGGTTGGGGTTATACCGGTGCCAGTGGAGGAGGCTCTTCTCCAGCCTGGGTGCACGAAACTGTTGATCTATCTCAATTTGCCGGGCACAACCTGAGCCTGCGTTTTGAATACGTCACCGATTCCAACGTCACCGGCGAGGGTTTTCTGCTGGACGACCTTTCCATCCCTGAGATTGGTTACGCCACCAATTTTGAAGCGAACGATTCTGGCTGGCAGCCTGAGGGGTGGGCGCGCATCAAAAACGTGCTCCCCCAGACCTACTCCCTGGCGCTTATCTCGGTGGGTGATACAACTACGGTACAAAACATCACCCTGCAGCCCAACATCACTGCCGATATCCCCTTCACCATTGGTAGTGATGTGGATAATGTCATCCTTGTCGTATCAGGCACAACCCGCTTCACCCGCCAGCTTGCCCATTACAGCTACAGCGTTACTAAACCTTGACCTTAATACAATAAAATAGGGCTGGTTTAATTGCTCTTCCAGCCCTACAGGTTCTGTTTGGCGAATCGAAACTGTCTACTAAATTAGCAATGACAACCTGATTTCATTAGGTGTCAGACATACAGCTGTTGAGGCGGATCGTGTCCGGTTCTATCACTTGCCGGGTGAGATCCGCCCGTTCGTTTACTCTTTCCGGTGCGGAGCCCTTAGATTTTCGAGTTCTCGTTCCAGCTCTGCCCTTCGCTCGTCTGCCACTTGCTTAATTTCGTCTCTTAATTGGATCGATCGATCCTGGATCTGACCCCGTAATTCCATGCCTGAGCTTGGCGCCATCAGGATGGCGATCGTCGCACCTACTAATGCTCCAACAATCCCACCCGTAAGGAAACTGAAAATTTTATTCATGCTAACCTCCTTATCAAGTCTTCACGGATATGTGCTCATATTATAATATAGGACGTATAGAATAGAAGCATTCCTGCGGGTGGTGAATCACTAATTCTCTCATTTCACTGTATAATGAATCATCTTCAGATAAAGTGTTGATTTGTGTAGGTTTTTTTGACCCATTAAACCCAAAACGCAAACATCAAAAGGAGGTCAGACTTGAAAATCGCAGTTTGTGTCAAACAAGTTCCCGATTCAGCTGCCAGGCTCGTTGCCGTGGATGGCAAGGTGAATTGGGGCGACTCTCCCCTGGTTATTAATCCCTGGGATGAATACGCTGTGGAAGCCGCCCTTCAACAATCCGAGGCACACAGTGGCAGCGTCATCGCCCTGAGCATCGGCGGGGAGAATTCCAAGGAAGCGCTCAAGCATGCCCTGGCCATGGGGTGTTCAGATGCCATCCTGATATCCGACAACGCCCTCGCGCAGCTGGACAGCCAGGCAACCTCGCGCGTCCTGGCAGCCGCAATTAACAAGATTGGCGAGGTCGACCTGGCATTCCTCGGACGTCAAGCCATTGACACCGACACCGGTCTCACCGCAGCACAGACCGCGCGCCTCCTGGGGTGGCCTGCTCTCACCCTCGTGGTCGTCATCTCGGCTGTGGATCCAGCCGCTCGTACCATCCGTGTCGAGCGCAGTGCAGAAGAAGGTCGCCTCATTGTTAGCGCCAGACTACCGGCCGTTCTTAGCATTGTCAAGGATTTCGGCGAGCCGCGCTACCCATCCTTCATGGGTATCCGTAAAGCTTCACGCGCCGAGATCCCCGTCTGGTCACTTTCAGACCTGGGTCTGACCGGTCTCAAGGCCAATATCAGCTGGCCCGAGATCATGAACCCCCCACCGCGCCAGGTTACCACTGAGATGATCACCGGCGCCAGCTCACAGGAGATTGCCGCGAGCCTGGCTGATAAAATCATAGCGGAGAAGATCCTATGAACAAGATTTGGGTTTATATCGATCAATTCAAAGGACAGGCTCTGCCCACTTCCTGGGAAGGCATCGGGGCAGCCAAAATGCTGGCTGGTCAGCTCGGTGGAGGCGTCACTGCCCTCGTTTTTGGCAAGGATATTGAACCACTCGCCACCCAGGCTTTCCAATACGGTGCCGACGAAGTCCTTCTTGCCGATGATCCCTCCTTGGAATATTATCGCTCCGAGCCTTACACCGCCTTATTAGCCAAACTGGCTGGGGAATCATCACCCGATGTCATCCTATTTCCCACCACTACCCGCGGGCGCGAGTTGGCTGCCATGACTGCCATCGATTTGAACACTGGCGTCCTGCCCGATGTGATCGCCCTGGAAGTAAAAGATGGCGCCCTCCTCGCCACCCGTCCTATCTATGCTGGCAAGCTGCTGAGCAAGGTTGCTTGCCTCACCCGTCCCCAGCTCGTTACCCTGCGCGGACGGGTTTTCAACAAGCTCCCACCCGAGCCATCCCGAACGGGTACGCTTACCAAAGTAGCTTCCGTAATGAGCGAAGCGGATATTCCCTCCAAGGTGGAATCCTATGCTGCTGGTGAAACCGGCGTCAGCCTGGCAGATGCCTCCGTGATCGTTTCCGGTGGGCGAGGCGTCTCCAATAATCCCAGTCTCACCCCTCCCGCAGGTCTGGATGAAAAACAAGCCGAGATCTGGAAGGCCCAGCAGGGATTCAAACTCATTGAAGACCTGGCCCAGGTCCTGCATGCCGCCGTCGGCGCCAGCCGCGCTGCCGTGGATGCCGGGTACATCCCGTATGCTCATCAGGTAGGTCAGACGGGTAAGGTCGTTTCGCCCGACCTATACATCGCCTGCGGGATCTCAGGCGCCATCCAGCACCAGGCTGGCATGCGTTCCAGCAAGGTCATCGTGGCCATCAACCGTGATCCTGAGGCTCCGATCTTTAAGCTGGCGCGCTATGGGGTAGTCGGGGACTTGTACGCCATAATCCCCGCCCTCACACAGGCATTCCGCCAGCGCCTGGGGAAATAGAAAACCGGTTCTCCCCGTGAAAGTTGGCTTGGGAATGGGGAGGCATTCACAAAGTCCGCCGCACCCCGCATGATCTTTTCGGGGTGCGGCTAAAGAAAAACTATGGCAGAAAAATATCTCGATCAAAAGAATATCATCCTGGGAGTGACCGGTTCCATCGCCGCCTATAAAGCCGCCGACCTGGCCAGCAAGCTCACCCAGGCCGGTGCGCTAGTGGATGTCATCCTCACCCCGTCAGCACTCGAGTTCATTACACCCCTTACCTTCCAATCGGTCACCGGTCGGCCGGCTTTCACCGATCAATCCTTGTGGGGTGCTGAGGCTCACGTCTTACACGTTGGGTTAGGTCATAGCGCTGATCTGTTCGCCATCGCACCGGCTACCGCCAATACCATCGCCAAGCTGGCGCAAGGTATTGCGGATAACCTGCTCGTTCTCACCGGTCTTTCATTTGGATCTGGTACTGTCGAGCATCCTCTCCTCATCGCCCCTGCCATGGACGGCGGAATGCTCAACCATCCAGCCACCCAGACCAACCTGGAATTGTTACGCAACCGTGGGGCGGTTATTGATGGTCCTGAAGTTGGCCACCTCGCTTCAGGGCTGGAAGCGCGTGGGCGTATGACCGAGCCCGCCGTGCTCCTGGGGCATATGCGCTACCTGCTCACTCGTAATGGAGCTTTGCAGGGTCGCCGGGTGGTGGTCACCTCCGGCGGCACCCGCGAAGCCATCGACCCCGTCCGCCTGCTCACCAACCGCTCATCCGGAAAGCAGGGTTATGCCCTCGCCCAGGCTGCATTGGATGCCGGGGCGCAGGTTACGTTGATCTCCACCACCGTCTCCCTGGAACTTCCCTACGGAGCGGAACTGATCTCGGTGAACAGTGCTGCTGAGATGGAATCTGCTGTGCTCAACGCCTGCTCACAGGCAGACGTCCTGCTAATGGCCGCCGCAGTCGCTGACTACCGGCCCACCTGGAAAGCCACCCAAAAGATCAAAAAGGATTCCGGTATTCCCAACCTTGATCTAGAACCAACCGCCGATATCCTCCAGGCGTTATGGCAGCTACGCCAGCAATCTGGCTGCCCCAAGGTGGTCGTCGGGTTTGCCGCTGAGACGCAAGATTTAATCACCAATGCTCTCTCCAAGCTGAAATCGAAGCATCTCGACCTCATCGTAGCGAATAACGTCACTGATCCCAGCTCTGGCTTCGAGGTGGATACCAACGAAGTCACCCTGCTCTTCCCAGATGGGCAAACCTCACCGCTGCCTTTATTGACCAAGGCGGAGGTTGCTGAAAAAATAGTGACTGAAGTGATTACCATGCTTAAT
This sequence comes from Anaerolineae bacterium, assembly GCA_041479715.1. Classification (GTDB taxonomy): domain Bacteria; phylum Chloroflexota; class Anaerolineae; order Anaerolineales; family UBA4823; genus FEB-25. The sequence continues at coordinate 1,107 of JBGOYO010000143.1, read as the reverse complement.
AGGTAAGCCATCTTCAGGAGTCAGGGTATTACTACAATAAAGATTGAATATGAAACTACATAACGCCATCACCGATATCCCTGGCCTCCTGGTCGGGCACGCTCAAAACGACGAAGCCCTCACAGGTTGTACGGTCATCCTGTACGAAAAGGGTGCCGTTGGCGGTGTGGATCAGCGCGGCGGAGCCCCCGGAACGCGCGAGATCGATGCCCTCCACCCCATGCACCTGGTCAGCAAAGTCCATGGCGTCGTCCTAGCCGGCGGTTCAGCATTCGGCCTGGATGCTGCCACGGGTGTCATGCGTTACCTCGAAGAGCGCGGCGTCGGTTTCGATACCCGCATCGCCAAAGTACCCATCGTACCGTCTGCCATCCTGTTCGATCTGGGCATCGGCAGACCAGACGTCCGCCCGGATGCTGCCATGGGCTACCTCGCCTGTCAGAATGCCTCCTCTGATCCCCCTGCGGAAGGCAACGTTGGCGCCGGTACGGGTGCCACAGTGGGTAAGATCCTGGGTCCGTCACAATGCATGAAATCGGGAATCGGTACCGCCAGCATGGAAATTGGTGCCGGGGTGATTGTTGGCGCCATCGCTGCTGTCAATGCCTTCGGAGATGTCATCGACCCTTCCAGCGGGCAGATTATCGCCGGCGCTCGCTCAAAGGACGTCGGTCCACTGCATATCGGCGCCCCCGGTTACTTTGCCGACACGTTGCAGGTCATGCAGTCTCTCATTGGGCGGACTGCGCTTGGTTTTGGCGGTCGCGGCAATACCGTGATCGGTGTGGTTGCCACCAATGCGAAGCTGGATAAGGAGCAAGCCAATAAGGTTGCCCAGATGTCCCATGACGGTCTGGCACGCACCATCCGCCCCGCCCATACCATGGTGGATGGTGACACCATCTTTGCCCTCGCCACCGGTGAACATTCTGCAGATGTCAATATCGTCGGTGCTTATGCGGCCGAGGTGTTTGCTCAAGCCATCCTGCGCGCTGTCCGGTCTGCCAAATCCGTCGCCGGGATTCCTGCCATCTCTGAATAGTACCGAGCCCTTTCACTTACATTGCATACATAAAATAATATTATATAGAAAGAAGGATTATATTG
>JBGOYO010000142.1:0-7375 GCA_041479715.1 Anaerolineae bacterium | reverse complement strand
GTGAACGGTGATGGAGAGCAATCCCGTGGTTTCACCTATGTAGAAGACATCGCCCGTGGCACTCTACTGGGCTTGAAACCTCTGGGATACGAGATCATCAACCTGGGTGGTCATGAAGTGATCAAGATCAATGATTTGATCCACATGCTCGAAAACCTGACGGGGAAAAAAGCCGAAATTGAGCACTACCCTGCTCATCCGGCAGATATGACCACAAATTGGGCCGATATCCATAAAGCCGGTACCGTATTGGGCTGGGTTCCAGCCACAGGGATGGACGAGGGTGTTGCTAGCCTGGTGGATTGGTATAACCACGAGCGAGCGTGGGCGTGCGAAATCCTCACCGAATAATGTATTCAACTTCCCTTTAGCTAAACGATACACATAAATAATTGCATCTGTATATGCTGAAAACGCTGCGCGCCTGGTGGCATGATAAGCTGCTTAGAGGAGTGGTGAAAAACTCCAGCTTTCTATTCAGCAGCAACACCATATCTGCTGCCCTGGGTATGGTCAACTTATTCTTCGCCACACGGCTTGTGGGTGTGGAGGGGTTGGGATTGGTGACCATTGTGCAATCCTTCGTCACCAATGTCAACCGCCTGCTGTCCTTCCGCATGAGCGAGGTGGTGGTCAAGTACCTGGGGCAGGTGCTGGCAGCTGGTCAAAGAGACCAGCCAGAAACAGTACCTGACGCTTTGACGGCTGACCAAACCAGCATCAGAAATTCGCAGGCGGCTGCTCTGGTCAAAGGCATCGGTTTGGTCGAAGCTGCCACCTCCACCGTGGCATACCTGGTTTTATTTCTCCTGGCCGACTGGGCGGCGCGCGTACTGGCTAAAGAGCCATCCCTGGCAGCTTTGTTTCCATTTTATGGGTTGATGCTGCTGGCAAACCTGGTTTATGAGACCTCCGCGGGTGTGCTGCAGACCCACAAGCGCTTTGACCGCCTGGCATTGATCAACACCCTCCAGAGCGTCCTCACCACAGCCCTAATACTGATAGCTGTGATGCTGAGAGGCGGTGTGGTAGAAGTGCTGGCAGCTTACCTGGTGGGGAAAGCTTTCGCCGGGTTTACCATCACCATCCTGGCATTCAGGCAGATGGATCAGACGGTGGGTCACGGTTGGTGGCGCACCTCCCTAAAACAAGTGCAGGAATGGCGTGGCGTCTGGGGTTTTGCTGTGAATACCAACCTCAACGGCACGGTTAACCTGGTCACGCGTGATAATGCCTACTTATATCTAGCGTATCTTAGCCCGGTATCGATTGCCCAAACTTATGTCGGTTACTTCAAGCTGGGGTTATCCCTCATCAATTTCATCACCCTGCCCATCGACCCATTTATCTGGCCGACCTATGCCGAGATCACACGCACGATTGCCCTGCGCCAATGGCAAAAAACTCGCGGCCTGCTCAAGCAGGTCAGCACCATCGCCGGGGCATGGACCATCACTGTTGCAGCCGGGATTACCATTTTTGGGTGGTGGTTGATCCCCCTGGTCTTTGGATCTGACGCCTCGCCGGTTTACCCGGTGGTGTTGATCCTGCTGGTCGGGTATGGCATGGCGAATATATTTAACTGGAACCGGCCATTGTTGCTCGCTTTCGGGAAACCTTCCTATCCGCTCCTGGTGTCTTTATTCCTCGGGGTGGTCGAGATCCTGCTCATCCTCCTATTGGTCCCTCAAGGCGGCTACCTGATGATGTCGGCTATCCTCTCCGGTTATTTAGCCGCCACCGTCGGGATAACCGCCTGGCGAGGCTGGCGTGAGATCAGGGATCAGGAAGCTGTGGATAAATTGCTGGTCGAGACCTCCTCTAACAATATCTAATTAACTGATCTGGATGGACTGATGAAAATTGCCTGTATTTCCGCTTCCACGGTGCCCTCGACCACTGCCAACAGCATTCAGGTGATGAAAGCCTGCCAGGCGATCAGCCAATGGGGACACGAAGTGCACCTGTTTGTGCCGAAGCACAAACATCAGCTCAAGGAATTAGATCTACCCTCTTTTTACGGCCTCAATACCCAATTCACAATTGAATGGTTAGCCTCTCCACCCGGATTTCATCGGTATGACTTTGCTTTTAATGCCGTTCGGCTGGCCCGGCGTATGAAGGCGGATCTTACTTACGTATGGTTCCTGCAAGCCGGGGTATTTTCTCTCCTGGCTCGCCTGCCGGTGATTATCGAGCTGCACGGACCTCCCGAGGGTCGGTTTGGGCCGTCGTTATTCCGCCTCTTCCAGAAATTACCAGGTAAAAAACGGCTCCTGGCGATCACCCAAGCACTCGCCAGCCTGCTCGATGAAAATTTCAACCTCGGCGTTGACGAACGCGGATTGATCCAGATTTCTCCCAATGGGGTTGATCTGGAGCGCTATAAGGATCTGCCAGAAGCTCCTGCTGCCCGCTCCGTTCTCGGGCTGCCACCCACGCTGACGGTCGGTTACACCGGGCATCTCTACCCGGGGCGTGGGATGAACTTGCTGACCGAGCTGGCCAGCTGTTACCCACGCATCAATTTTTTGTGGGTGGGCGGCAACGACCAGGAGATAAACCTTTGGCGTGAGCGCCTGGCAACCAAGAACATCGGGAATATCACCCTGACTGGATTCATCAAAAACGAGCAGCTACCGATGTATCAGGCCGCCACGGACATTCTGCTTATGCCATACGAACGGGTGATTACCGGCAGCAGTGGGGGAAATTCGTCCGCTTATGCCAGCCCGATGAAAATGTTCGAATATATGGCCAGCCGGCGGGCGATCATCTCCAGCGACCTGCCGGTCATACGCGAAGTGTTGAACCCCACGAATGCCATGCTCTGTCCGGCGGAAGACATTGAAGCCTGGTGTCAGGCATTGGGAGACTTGATCCTGGATGGAGCCAGGCGTCAGGCGTTAGCCGATCAGGCCTGGTTGGATATCCAACAATACACCTGGCTGGAACGGGCGCATAAAGCGCTGGATGGCTTCCCCAATCCGGCTGAGGTTCCTTCCCAGGGCCACATCCTTACAAATGAACCCTAGAAAGCTATCCTCCTCGCCGCTGGCGTGGCTGATCCTCGTTGGTGTCGTGGCAATCCTAATGCGGCTGCTCATCATCCTGCTCTACCAGCCTGTCGGCTATGGTGACACTCCCAGTTACTGGCGTTTGGCAGAGTCGGTATTGCGAGGTTTCAGCGGTTATGACGGCACCCGCACACCCGGCTATCCTGTCTTTTTAGCCCTGGTTGGCAGCGATCAGCGTGTCTGGCTAGCCCAGCTCCTGCTGGGGTTTATCACCACCCTGCTAATCTTTTTCATCGGCTGGAAACTGACGGATAAAGCATGGTTCGGCGGCGTGCTAGCATTATTGCACACCCTCAACCTGGGTCAACTCTTTTTTGAGTCCAACCTGCTGACAGAATCATTGACCACCTTCCTGATGATCCTCACCATGGCTGGAGTGGTTGTCTGGCTTTTATCTCCGAAATATCGTCGACCCTGGCTGGCTTTTTTGCTGGGACTGGTTTCTACCGCTACTCTCCTCGTCCGCCCGTTATTCATCTATTTACCATTCTATTTGCTCCTTTTCCTTTGGCTCGAGCCCAGGCTTACCGTAACGCCTGCCAGCCGTACCGGCGAGGGCGTTATCGCAGATGAAACCCAGCCTGTCCGCCGGTATACACTGGTGCTCAATGGAATTGCGTTATTGGTCCCGGTCGTCCTGCTCCTTGGTGGTTGGGTCGCCTTCATCCATAAAAACTTTGGCGAATGGTCCATCACCACCATGACCGGCTATAACCTCATCCAGCATACCGGCAATTTCTTTGAATACGTGCCCGATGAATATGCCTCGCTGCGCGATACCTATATCAAATATCGAGACGAGCACATTGCCCTGTATGGCACGCAGACCAATGCTATTTGGGACGCGATCCCCGAGATGAGCAAGGTTTCGGGGTATAGTTTTTATGCCCTATCCAGAGTTTTAGCGCGCATCTCGATCGATTTGATCCTAAAGCATCCGCTTCTATATATAAAAAATGCGGCATCAGGCTGGTGGATGTTCTGGCGCGTCCCGGTCTATTGGTCCGCTGATTCCCTGCGCTATCCGTGGCTTGCAAGCGGGGTCATAACAATCGTCCTGCTCGAAAGAGCCCTGATTTTTCTATGCAACCTCGCCTTCATTGTTGCTTCGATTGCATTTGCATTCATCGAATGTATCTCGGCTGTTCGCCGTAAGCCATCCCCCCTGGCCATCCGGCAAACTCACCCAACCGTGTACGCCTTCCTGTGGATGCTGCTGGGCAATATTTGGATCGCTTCCATCTTACAGACGCTTATCGACCACGGGGATAACCCCCGCTTCCTGGTGCCATTGCAGTCGCTCGTTGTCCTATGGGTGGCACTCTTCTTCCTGCAAATCGCCGGAATAAAACAAGCACGCCTCCCAAGCCTATCCGAGTCATGATCATCGCAGCTCATACGCCATTCCTGATATGAAAACAATTCGGCAAACAAAAGAATTTTGGATCACCTGCGCCGCAGTGCTCATCCTTGCAACATTGCTGACTTTCATAGATAAAACCGGTCAACAGCTCCGCGGTTGGGTTGCTTATTCCCTCCTGTTGGGGTTGGCCGCGGTCTGTATTTATGGGGTGGGGAAGGCAGTCGAAGCCAGTCGCGGCGCTACCAAAGTAGCCTTGATTGCTTTCTTCCTGCGCCTGGGGATCGGGGTCGCCCTTATCCTGTTGCTGCCGGTATTTGGCTACCAGGACAATGGTGAACACCATGCAGGCTATTTCTACACCGATTCATATATCCGCGACAACCAGGCCTGGGAGCTGGCAAATACTGGAGCACCGCTCACTTCTGCATTCTCGGGTCGTTTCACTGGCGACCAATACGGAGGCATGCTTGCTATCAGTGCCTTCATATACCGCTTCCTCAGCCCGGATGCCCACCGACCCATCCTGATCCTTATTCTCAATGCAATTGCCTCGGCTGTGGGATTGTTATGTTTATGGAAAGCCACCAGCAGGTGGTTTGGTGAAAGAACCGCACTGCTTGCCGCCTGGATCTTTGCTTTATATCCTGAGAGCGTGCTGTTGGGAAGCACCCAGATGCGGGAAGCGATCGTGATTCCTTTAGTCGCCGTGGCCTTTTTCGGTCTGACCGAAATCCAGTCAAGCAAAAATAGTGGCTGGCTATGGATCATCATCTCCGGGTTGATCATGGTCCCCATCCAACCCCTGGTGAGCCTCATCTCTTTTACCGTCCTTTTGGGGGTCTGGTTCTTCGACCCAGTCACTTTACAATCCCTCCAGAAGCGCAGGACCATTCTGGTCATCGTCCTGTCGCTCAGTTTTCTCCTGGTTGCTTTGCTCGTAGCCAGCTCGGTTTTGGTAAACCTGCCCTCCCTTCAGGGCAGTGGACCTCTGAGTGTATACCTCACCTGGTTTAAGAACAACTTTACCTTCCAAAGCTACATCCTTGAGCGTAGCTCGGGGATATTCCAAAGTTTGATCAGCAGTCTTGGTGAACAATGGCGCTGGTTGGTCATTTTAGTGTATGGCATTGCTCAACCCGTCCTGCCGGCGATTGTGGGCGACCCAACCGCTCAGGTAATGTTGCGTGTGATTGGTTTCCTGCGTGCTGCCGGCTGGTACGCCCTGGCGCTTTTCCTGATCTACGGCACCTTAGGCGTGCTGCGCAGCCGCCAGGAAACCCGCCGCTACCAGCTTATCTGGATCAGCCTGGTCAATTGGGCCTGGATAATGGTGTCAGCACTCAACGCCGGGGCAGATCAATGGGATAACCCGCGCTACCGGGCCGTCCTTCTGGTGTGGCAGGTGGTATTAGCTGCCTGGGCCTGGGAATGGGCTCGCTCCCGCAAGGACGCCTGGCTGTGGCGCTGGCTGGTGGTCGAACTGGTCTTCGTTGGGCTGTTCACCGAATGGTACATCGGGCGCTATTACCCTGGGATAATCCACCTGGATATCAAGTGGATGTCTCTGCTCACTTTGGTCGTATGCGGCTCGATCCTACTCGGCGGGGTCATTTGGGATAGGATGCATAAGATCAAGCCGTCTTCAGGGGATTCTAGTTTATAATTCAGTCATTGAATATTGAGGTTTGAGGAGAATCAGCGTGCCAACTGCGATCATCACCGGAGTCACCGGTCAGGACGGGTCTTATCTGGCTGAGCTTTTATTGTCCAAAGGCTATCGCGTGGTTGGAATGATGCGTCGTTCGAGCGTGGTCACTTTTGAACGTATCCAACACATCCAGGACCAGATAGATATCATCCAGGGCGACCTTCACGACCAAAGCTCCTTGATGGACCTGATCGAGCAGTATAAGCCCGATGAAGTGTATAACCTTGCCGCCCAATCCTTCGTCCCCACCTCATGGAACCAGCCTGTGCTCACCGGTGAAGTCACTGCCCTTGGCGTCACCCGCATGCTGGAGGCCATCCGGCTACTTACCCCGAAGACACGCTTTTACCAGGCTTCATCCAGCGAAATGTTTGGCAAGGTACATGAAGTTCCCCAACGAGAGTCCACTCCGTTCTATCCTCGCAGTCCCTACGGCGTCGCCAAGGTCTACGGGCACTGGATCACGGTCAATTATCGTGAATCTTACAACCTGTTTGCCGTCTCAGGGATTTTATTCAACCATGAGAGCCCCCGTCGGGGGACTGAATTTGTCACCCGCAAGATCACTTATGGGGCTGTGCGTATCAAGCTGGGTCTGGCAACCGACCTGCACCTCGGCAACCTGGAATCACGCCGTGACTGGGGCTTTGCCGGGGACTATGTCGATGCCATGTGGCGCATGATCCAAAATGATCAGCCAGTAGATTTTGTCGTCGGCACCGGGGAGACCCATACTGTGCGCGAATTTTGTGAAAAAGTATTCTCATACCTCGACCTGGATTATCACGATTACGTCGTCCAGGATCCGCGCTTTATCCGCCCGGCAGAAGTAGACCTGCTGGTGGCAGATGCGACCAGGGTACGGCAGTCGCTGGGTTGGATGCCGAAGGTCGATTTTTGTGGATTGGCTGAGATGATGGTGGATGCTGACCTGAAACGACTTGGGGGGGAGGTCACCTGAGCGAAAACCTGTCCGTTCAGGCTGACGCACCACCTGGTAAGGGTGCAGCAAAAAAGTCTCACTCCTCCTGGCTGCGCTGGCTAGGGACGCTACTGGCAGTCGGTCTGCTCATTTACTTGTTAAGTCAGCAAGGCTGGCGTGCGATCGCAACCGCCTTGGAGCAGATTGCCTGGTGGCGGTTTGCCCTGGCGCTCGTCCTGGTGATGATCTCACGTCTGGCAGTCACCGGTCGCTGGCATGTGCTCATGCACTCAGCCGGAACGGGC
>JBGOYO010000141.1:0-7380 GCA_041479715.1 Anaerolineae bacterium | reverse complement strand
GCTTAACCACCTCTGCTTCTGCATTCGATGGAACCGTGCAACCATGGATTAAGCTAATCCCATCCACACCCAGGATTGTCTTATTGGCATACACCTGGCGCAGGTTATCGATGGCAAATCGACCCGCTACCGAATTGGAATGAGGCTGAAACTCCCCTCCAATCAGGTACTGTTGAATCCCCGCATCCCCAGTCTCAAGGATAGCGATAAGATTATTGGTGAATACGGTAATCCCAGCCTCTCCGCGAATATGGCGAAGCACTTGAGCTGTGGTTGAACCACTGTTGATAAATACGATATCCCCATCTTCAATGAGCGATGCTGCCAGCTCACCGATTAGACGTTTTTCCTCTGGATTTGTGGCAGCTCTTTGGATATATTCTGCTTCAAGGGTCATCCTCTGGCTAAGAATGGCTCCCCCGTGGGTTCTTTCTAAAACACCATCACGTTCCAACCATTCCAGGTCTCGTCGTACAGTCGCCTCAGATGTATCCAGCATCTCATACAATTCGTCCATCCGGACGATTTTATGGATTGCCAGATACTCCTGGATGCGCTCTCGCCGCTGAGCTGGAATGAGAGATTTACTCATCGATTTACATATTAATATCTATAGTTTATGAAGGGAATTGAATAATTTAGTATTATATTATATAAGAATCTGAAGAAATTTGCAAGTTTTTGTTTTTTTAATTATAATTACCAAAATATTTTCCCAACGTAAACCAATTCATCATGTTCGCAAGCATTAGCTGATAACAAGAGTTCAGCATAGGAGTAGGGTATGTTACGCAGTTCTATCGGAATGGGCGAGCAAGATCATGCGGAACGTGAAAAATTCGAAAATGAGCTAGCACGTATCCTTAAAGCCAGCAGTGACTCTGGCATTATCATGCGGGTCATTGGATCTTTGGCTTTTCAATTACACTGTCCGAAATTTGGATATCTTCAAGCCGCCATGGGCCGCGCTTATACCGATATCGATTTTGCAGCGTATCAGAGACAGACTAAGGAAATCCAGATATTAATGTCAGGATTGGGCTATAAAGAAAACCGGGAGGTCTTTATTGTTTCAGAGGGCGAGCGTGCCATATTTGAAAGGATGGAAATCGGCATTCACATCGATGTGTTCTACGAAAAACTCGCTTTTAGCCATGTGATTTATTGGAATAACCGCTTGGAAGTCGATAATCCGAGCATTCCCCTGGCAGAGATGCTGCTCGAAAAAATGCAAATTGTGAAGATCAATGAAAAAGATGTCATCGACACGATCATGTTACTGCTTGAACATCCCCTGGGTGATAAAGATCATGAAATCATTAACATCAAGTATGTCGCTGGACTGTGTAGCAATGACTGGGGACTCTGGCGTACCACCACGATGAACCTGGACAAGGTTGGTCGGCTAGCGCAGGGATACACCGAGCTCACGGCAGAACAGAAAGAAAAAGTTGATTCCCAGGTAAAAACGGCACTTTCACACATCGAACGAGAACCGAAATCCCTTGCCTGGCGTCTGCGCGCCCGGGTTGGAGACCGAGTGAAATGGTATCGGGATGTGGATGAAGTCCAGTAATAGGAGCAAGATATGAATAAACTTGTCCGCGATTTGATGCATCCTGAGCTGCTCACCTGCAATCTAAACGCTACATTGGGTCAGGTGGCCGCATTACTCACCCAATATCATATTCACGCATTGGTCGTTATTGACCATGGAAATCAACCTCAGGGAATCATCTCAGATTATGATTTACTGGCAGGCGAATGGCTCGCTGCAGAGCCGCAGGGCCTGGCTGCCATGCGCAAACTGACTGCTGGCGAGCTTATGTCCTCTCCAATAGAGACTGTCGAAGCGGATGTACCTATAAAAACGGCCGCGCATAGGCTGATAGAAAAAGATATTAATCGTCTTCTAGTCACAGAAAAAAGTGTGCCAGTGGGCGTCATCTCAATCTCCGATTTCGTCTCCAGCGTCGCTCGAGAGGAAAAACCTCTGCGGGAGATAGTAGCTGACGTGATGTCGGATGCCATTCTCGTTTGCCGTGATAAAACCCCGGTTACTTCTGCTGCCCGCACCATGACCCAGGCAGGATGGCGTTCAGTGCTCGTAGTAGACGCTAAAGGTACGCCGGAGGGAGTGGTAAGTGGGAAAGACCTATTGCCTTACGTGGTAAATGGGGTCGATGAAAAACTAACCGTGAGAGATATCATGCACCCAGCCCTGACGATTGATATGCATGCCCCGCTGCGTGATGCTGCGAACTTGATGATTCAAAAGCACAACCACCGTCTTGTGGTAATCGATCAGGACGACCCACAAGCCTTTCCAATGGGTATCATATCATCCTTCGATATTGTGGCAGAAATGGCCAAACCTGATTCAATCTGGCAGAGATAGGAATCTTCCAATTTGATCATTAAATTATCAGTACCTCGCAAGCGTGATACTTTATTATTATTGGCTGGAGATTTTAAGATATGACCTTAACCCTGGAGGAGGCTATCGCCCGCGTGCCTCAATGGGCAGGTGCCAGTGATTTGAAAGCTACCCCTCTGGGTGGTGGAATTACCAACAGCAATTTCCGGATCGATACAGCAGGAGAGTCTTTTGTCCTTCGGATCAGTGGGGCGAATACCGAGCTCTTGGGAATCAACCGAGAGCACGAGTATGCGGCGAATCTGGCAGCGGGAAAGTTGGGAATCGCCCCCGAAGTCTATTACTTTATCAGACCCGAAGGTTACCTGATTACACGCTTTATCCATGGACGACTAATCTCTCATGAAGAGATTTCAAAACCAGAAAACATTCGTCGTGTAATGGATACCGTCCATAAAATCCATGCCATGCCAGCCATTCCAAGCACATTTGATGTCTTTCGCGTCGTGCGGGATTATACCGAAATTGCCCATCGCTATGAGGTTGCCTTCCCAAAAGGCTTTGATGGGCTGATCGAGCACCTGCAAGCAGCTGAGAATGCACTCTCCGTCCATCTATATCAGCCCTGTCCATGCCACAACGATCTTCTCAATGCAAATTTCCTTACCAATGGTCAGCTCTACATCCTGGACTGGGAATATGCCGGCATGGGTGATGCCTTTTTCGATCTGGCAAATTTTTCCGACCACCATAATCTCTCAGACGAGCAGGATCGTTGGATGCTGATGTGCTATTTTGATGGACAGATAAACCCCGACCATTGGGCTCATTTAAAAATCATGAAAATTATGTCCGATCTGCGTGAAGCCACCTGGGGGCTTGTTCAGATTGGTATTTCGAAGCTCGATTTCGATTTCCGTGAATATACCGATAAGTTCTTCGGGCGCGTCATGGACAACATCCATAATCCACATTGGAATGAATATCTTAAGGAGGTAAGAATACATGTCTAATCTTCCCACTCACGCTCAGGTTGTCATCATCGGCGGTGGTGTCGGTGGATGCAGCATTGCCTATCATCTAACACTCCTGGGTTGGAAAGACGTCATCATCCTCGAACGTCATGAGCTGACCAGCGGTTCAACCTGGCACTCTGCCGGTCTGATAGGACAAATGCGCTCCGATGCCAATCTCACACGGATGATGCACTACAGCACGGATCTTTACCGTAAGCTAAAACAAGAGACCGAACAGGACACAGGTTGGCGTGAGGTGGGCGGTCTTCGCCTGGCTTCTTCTGCAGAACGTATGGAAGATATTAAACGCCTGGTAGGAATGGCGAAGTCCTTCGGTGTGCCCATGGATCTCGTATCGCCCAAGGAAGCTTTCGACCTCTTCCCAATCATGAACATGGACGGAGTTGTTGGTGCCGCTTATACTCCAAACGATGGTGTGATTGACCCGACTGGGTTAACTAACGCCCTCGCCGCAGGAGCTAAACGGCGCGGCGCTCGCATCTTCACCGATACGAATGTAGAGAAGATCAACCTAAAAAACGGCCGCGTCAATGCTGTGGTTACAGATCAAGGCGTCATTGAAACTGAGGTTGTTGTGAACGCGGCCGGGCAATGGGGCGCTGAAGTGGGCAAGATGGTCGGCCTTAACCTGCCCATCGTGCCCATGGCACACCTTTACATTATCACCAGACCCATCAAGGGTGTTGGACATGACTTCCCCACCTTGCGCGACCCCGACTTACTGGTTTATTGGCGCGAGGAAGTTGGCGGTTTAGTTACCGGTGGTTACGAGCGCAACCCGGTCCCATTCGGATTGACGGGTATCCCACGCGATTTTAAATATAAGCTTTTACCTCCCGATTGGGAGCGCTTCACCCCGTTGATGGAAAATTCCATTAAACGTGTGCCCGTAGTTGAAACTGCCGAGGTGATTCAGCTGCTCAATGGACCTGAAGGCTTTACACCAGACGGTGAATTTCTATTGGGTCCCACCTCCGTAAAAGGATTTTGGGTAGCTTGCGCTTTCTGTGCCCATGGGTTGGCTGGCGCGGGTGGGATCGGGAAGACCATGGCGGAATGGATCATCGATGGGCATCCTGAATGGGATGTTTGGCGGTTGGATGTACGTCGTTTCGGTTCTAATTACAACAGCCAGGATTATACAGTCGCCCGTACCATCGAAACCTATACCCAATATTATGACATCCATTACCCCGGTGAAGAGCGCCTCTCCCGCCGTGGCTTGCGCTTATCACCTACATATAACCGCCTGCAGACACTGGGCTGCTATTTTGGCGAGAAGACCGGATGGGAGCGCCCCAACTGGTTTAGACCATACGAAGAGAAAGCACGCCATGGACATGAGCCAAAAGGATGGTCACACCATAATTGGTCGCGCGCCATAGGCTACGAACACTTATTGACCCGCCTCAACGCCGGTCTGTTTGATGAAACCTCCTTCAATAAGTTCGAAGTTCGCGGCCCGGGTGCGCTGGCATTCCTCAACTATGTCTGCGCCAATAATATTGATCAGCCGGTTGGAACAATCATCTATACTCAATGCCTGAATAAGCGCGGTGGTATCGAGTGCGACTTTACGGTTACCCGTCTGGCAGAAGACCGATTCTTCATCATCACCGGTACTGCCTTTGGGCAGCATGACCTATCGTGGCTGTCTTTGAACATGCCCGAAGACGGCTCGGTTACCATCGAGGACGTTAGCTCCTCATACGTTTGTCTGGGTTTGTGGGGACCCAAAGCCCGCAAGATTCTGGAGAGAGTTACCCAGGCCGATGTATCCAATGCGGGTTTCCCGTACATGACAGCTCGACGGATCATGGTGGGTGATGTTCCTGTGCTTGCCAGCAGAGTGACCTACGTTGGTGAATTGGGCTGGGAGTTTTATTGCCCCATGGAATATGGCCTGCGGCTGTGGGATATCCTGTGGGAAGCTGGACAGGCAGAGGGTTTGGTTGCAGCTGGATACAAAGCCATTGATACTCTGAGACTTGAAAAGGGCTACCGTTACTGGAGCAGCGAGATCAGCCCTGACTATACTCCTTTGGAAGCTGGTCTTGGTTTTGCTGTCAAGTTGGACAAAGCTGAATTCATCGGTAAGGAAGCCCTACTGGAGCAAAAGAAAACCGGTTTGAAGCGGAAGCTATGCTGCCTGACCCTCTCCGATAACCGCACCATTGCCTTGGGCAAGGAACCAATTCGGACCAAGGAAGGCAAGGTCATCGGCTGGGTTGCCGCAGGAGGATATGGCTACTCCGTAGAAAAAAGTATTATTTATGCTTACCTGCCGATCGAATCGGCTAAAACCGGGGCAGAATTTGAGGTAGAATTCTTTGGAGAACAAGTTGGTGCAGTGGTTGTACAGGCACCGTTGTGGGATCCTAAAGGAGAGAGAATTAAGTCTTAACCAATTAAAGGTGGGCTCAACACTAAGCTTCGACGCGCCTGAAGCCCGAAGGAGGCGGATCTTATGAATGAAAGTGCAGTCGAACGCTTGGCAAAAACCCATCCCGATCTGGAAATCTGGTGGGACTCATCTCCCTTAGTATACAACCAGTGGCTACAAAAAATGGTTAACACGGCTGAATCATGGCGTAAGCCCATGTTGGAAGAACAACTTGCACGGCTGTATAACAGTGAAACCCCTGCCCATAGTATTTTCCGGGGTTGCACAACCAACCCACCTCTATCATGGCAAGCTGTGCAAAGCGATCTTAAGTTCTGGAGTGAATGGATCGACAATACGATACAAGCTAACCCAGATCTGGCGCTCAAAGCACTCACCTGGTTAACCTACAAGGAGGTGGTAAAAAGGGGTGCAGAGATGTATATGCCCATCTTCGAGGCATCGAAGGGGCGCTTCGGTTGGATCTCCGGTCAGCTGGATCCCCGTCTGGTTACAGAAACCGAGCAGATGGTTCATGATGCCGAAGAATTAAGCGCCCTCAGCCCGAATGTGATGATCAAGGTACCCGCCAGCATGCAAGGCATCGAGGTTGTCAAGATCCTCACCTCGAAAGGTATGGGCACCAACACCACGGTTTGTTTTACCATACCTCAGATCCTAGCCTCAGCCAATGCAACGATGGAAGGAATCAAGATTGCGGAAAGAAACAAGGTTGACCTGAGCAGATGGCGCGCCGTCATCACCATGATGATCGGCCGGTTGACTGAACAGCAAACGCTGGATATTCAGGCAGAGCGACGCAACATCCAATTATCTTGGCAGGATAAACACTGGTTCGGAATCGCCGTTTTCCGCCGTGCCTATCACATTCTGACTGAAGGAGGCTATGCTAGCAAGATGCTCGCCTGTTCGATGCGGGTCGGTCCACTCGTGGCAGGTAAGATGAGATTCTGGGATGTAGAAAAACTGGCTGGAGGCGACATTGTTTATACCTGTCCACCCTATGTCCTGGAACCTCTTTTTGAGATCGGAGATGAGCTCAATTTCCGACCTGAAATCGAGGAAGATCCCCCGGTGCAGGTAATGGACAAGCTGTTGAAAATCCCCTTCTGTATCCAGGCATACAATCCGAATGGACTGGAGCTAGAACAATTCAACGATCATCCTTCCACCGTCAGCACAGTAGAAGCGTTTTCGAAAGGCTTTACCGGTCTTGATGGATTTATTCATGATAGAATGACGGTACGCCATTAAAAAGAAGCTCAAGCAATAAGCTCTTAAAACCTATACAAATTTACTAAGGAGGCCAATGTGTCAATCGTTAACGCAAAAGAAATCATGGTGGAAGCCGCCAAGGGCAAGTATGCCGTTGGTGCTTTCAATATCACTGATTTAAATCAGATGGAGGGCGTAGTCGAAGCGGCAGTCGCCAAGAAATCACCTTTAATCATTCAAACCTCGGTGAAGCCATCCAAGTTCCTTGGCGTCGATGTGCTGGTAGCGATTTACCGGACCATCGCTGCTTCGGCACCAATCCCGATCTGTTTACACCTGGATCATTG
>JBGOYO010000140.1:0-7392 GCA_041479715.1 Anaerolineae bacterium | reverse complement strand
TGGATACCATCCCACCATCTACAACCTATAACGAAGATGTGACGTCGAGCGCACCGCCTACCCCGGTATTCACGGATGGGATGATCTTGTGGGAACACGGCGAGGTGGGCTTCGACACTTCTGTGGTCATCACCTTCAGCGTCACCGTTACGCCGGGCTTTGAAGGGACGATCGAGAACACCGCTGTGATCAGCGACCCCATGATTGCGGAACCGGTCACAGTCACGGCTGCAACGAACGTCACCGATCACCCCATCTTCGAGATCAGCAAGACGGCCTCACCTGCCTTGCCTGGTAAGAACAAACCCCTCACCTACGAGCTGACAGTCACCAGCGTGGGGCAGGATGCGGTGAATACACCTATCACCATCACTGATTTTGTGCCTACCGATACGATTTTCATGGGCGCAGGCCAGGGTGGCACTTATACCGAGGGTGTGGTCATCTGGTACGACTCGGTAAATCTTGGATTTGATGAGACATCAACATATAGCTTCACTGTTCAGGTCGGGGATGTGCCGTCAGGCACGGTGATCAAGAACGACACCTACCTGGTGGTGGGCCCGGAGGAAATCCGTCCCGGTGAGCCGTATTCCACCACGGTGATCGACCCTATCTTCATCCTATCCAAGGGTGTCTTCCCAGACCCACCTGGTGCAAACAATGAGATGACCTACACGCTGACAATTTTAAATCTAGGCTCGAAAGCAACCGACCTGGTGATCACCGATACCGTGCCTTCGGATGTGGAATACAGGCGCGGGGGTGATTATTCAAATGGGGTTGTTACCTGGCACCTGCCTAGTCTTGACACGCGTGAATCCGTGCAGGTGACCTTTACCGGATATATCGGTGATATTGCAGATGTCATCGTGTTGAACGGGGATTATAGTGTGTGTAGTGCTGAAGGTGCGTGTGCCCAGGGTATCCCCGTCCAAAGCCTGATCGTGGGGCCGACTTTTGAGGCAACCGCCACACTCGACCCGGTCGCCAAGAAGCCAGGGGGTGGCACCGGACCCGTGACACCCACGCTAACCGTCCGCAACCTGGGACCGGGCAATGCATTAGATGCCACCGCGCTGATCAATTTTGGTCGTATCAGTGTCAGCATGAATGATATGCTGGTGATACCGCCGGATGCCGGAACGCTGGCGGAGGGTCCACCCTGTGATTTAGGATTCCCGTGTACGAATTTTACCTGGACCGGTGACCTGGCAGTAGGCGATGTGATCACATTTACCACAATCGAGGGACAGAGCACAATTGGTGGTGGAGAAGGGACGCATTATACCGCCACGGTAGTCATCACCGACGAGCTCAGCGGATACGTCACCGAGCCCATCACCGGCACTGCAATTGGGCACATAACCCACCATGCTAACTTGATCCCAACCAAGACTGCCCCGGCTGAAATTGGAGCAGGACAGTTTATGACCTATACCATCCAGGTATTAAATAGTGGGCTTAGTACCGAGGAACCACCTTCACCCGTTTTAACGGAGACAGTTCCAGCGAGTGTGACCCTGTTCAGCATCAGTGATGGCGGGACGTCGGATATTGTTGACGGGCGCGAAGTCATCACCTGGGAGCTGCCGCCCATGAGTCCAGGCGATTCCCTGTTCCGTTCCTTTGAAGTTAAAGCGAACGAAGACCTGGTGAGTGGTACATTGATCGTCAATAATGATTATCGTACAACTTGGTACGAGAGCGAGCTTACTGGCACACTCTCCAACCTCGGTGAGCCGGTGACAACCACCGTACACGAGGTGGGATTAATCGACTCGTACAAGACCGTTTCCCCAGCCTGGGCATTGCCGGGAACCGGCACTGTCTTAACCTATACCGTACATGTGGTGAACTCAGGACCGTATGACTTAAGCGATGTGAAGGTGAGTGATATCTTCCCCTGGGAGCATACCACCTACCAGCGTGACGCGGTGGCGAGTGAAGGCAGCCTTTCCAGCGATATCGTCAGCTTTGAATGGATGGGAGATGTCGCCTCGAATTCGGAGCAGCTGATCACTTTCACGGTGCTGGTGGATGATTTCTTCGAAGGTGTGGTGACGAATACCGCCACCATCAGCCATGAAAGCCTGCTTCAGGATAAGGTGGTAACAGCGGTAGCCTATATCACCGATAAACCCGTCCTTCGTATTTCCAAGGCGGCCACACCTAACCCGGTGGCGGTTGGCGACCCATTGCTGTACCAGATCGAGGTGACCAACCTTGGGCAGCAGGCGACTTTGCTGGTGATCACCGATACCATCCCGACGAATACAACCTATATCTTAGGAAGCGCCAGCTCGGGTGGAATGTTGGTGGGTGACCAGGTGCAGTGGTATCTGCCCGTGCTCAACCCAGGTGAATCGTTAAAGCTGACCTTCCAGGTAAGCGTGCTGGGAGGGAATGCGATCACCAATGCCAGATATAAAGTGAGCTGTGACGAAGGCGTATCTGCCGTTGGCAAGCCGGTCACAGTCCGGGTGAGGTACCCGATCCGTAGGGTGCTGCTGCCATTCACATTCAAGAAATAAGCTATTAGAAATACTTATTGCACCCCGGTTGGAAAAGCCGGGGTGTTTTTTAATTTACCATTTACAATCTAAATAACCCTGCTATAATTCCCGAAATCGGACGGTCATACTGGGTGACCGCATTATTGTTAAATCTGCCAGGATCGCCACTCTCAGGATGGTACCTTTTTGGTGAGACAAAGGGTTGGGGGTGGAGTGAGGGGCAGAATAAACCAGTTCGCTCAAGGAGGACGTGGCATGATTTCGGTAGAACTGCTTAGAAGGTATCCATTTTTCGGTAGGTTGGGTTACGAGCAACTAAAATCCCTGGCAATGATCGCCAACGAAATAGTTCTGCAGGATGGCCAGGTGGTCATCGAGGAGGGCAAGCCGGCTGATGCGCTGTTTTTCCTATTGGAAGGCAGCGTAGCACTGTACCATCCGGTGGGAAGCCCACATACTACGGCTGGCAACGATGAAGTGGTGGTTTGTGAGATCAACCCGGGCGAGCCGTTCAGCATCTCTGCCCTGATCGAGCCGCACGTGCTGACGTCTACAGGGCGAAGCACGGGGGTCAGCCGGGTGATCCGCCTGGCGGTGGATGACCTGAAGGCTGCCTTCGAGAAAGATGCGCGCCTGGAGTGCATGATGGTGCGCTGTGTAGCCGAAGCGGCGATGGGACGGTTAAACTCCACCCGCGTGCAGCTGGCAGCAGCATACGCCTGAGTAATTATTGAAACGAAAAATAGCCCCAGTGAGGGGCTATTTTGGTTGGTGGGCCCAGTAGGGATCGAACCTACGGCCAAACGGTTATGCATCCCACTACAGCTTTCGCTGCCTCTTTCGAGTTTGTGGGCTGGACTATCCCTTCACCCTGAAACAGGGTGCCTGCCGTCTAGTCTCTACACCTTCCTATAACAAGGCTTGGCTCGGGATTACCATTTTTTGATAAATCAGGCTTCCCCGAATTTGACAGGATTCACCGGAATTACCGGTGGCCCTTTGCAGAGAATCATCTCGAGAGTATAATGCGGTTATGACAAACTACTCTAACTGTATCGTTTGTGGTAAGCCTCTTAGTGGAAAGCAAACGAAGTTTTGTTCACTCGTCTGTAAGAATAGAGATTTACAGAGTTATGAGGCTCAAAAACGTAGAGGACTTGCCAGAAAATTGGAT
Organism: Anaerolineae bacterium; assembly: GCA_041479715.1. Taxonomy (GTDB): domain Bacteria; phylum Chloroflexota; class Anaerolineae; order Anaerolineales; family UBA4823; genus FEB-25. The sequence continues at coordinate 3,702 of JBGOYO010000140.1, read as the reverse complement.
CTTATCAAAATTGCTGGGGGACATTGTTCAATTTGTGGTTATCACAGAAACCTGGCTGCTCTTGTTTTCCATCATACCGACTCAATCGAGAAAGATTTCAAATTGGACATGCGTTCATTATCCAATCGAAAGTTAGAGCCAGTTCTGAGGGAGATAAACAAATGCATACTGGTTTGTGCAAATTGCCACGCTGAACTGCACAACCCCCATCTCGAATTAGATTCGCTGCTCTAAGCCGTCCGCTCTGCCGCTGAGCTATGGGCCCATTTTAAGGTGCAGGTTCCGCAAAACGCGGAACTTCAAGAGCGGGCAACGGGAATCGGACCCGTCTAAGTAGCTTGGAGGGCTACCGCACTACCACTATGCTATGCCCGCGATTTTGCGCCATTATTTTATCATGAAACGAGGTAACCACAACCTGGATAGATCATCGGATACATCGTTTATCAGCCTGGTGAGATTCTACGCGGTTACCGTAATATCTGGAACAGGTTGCTGAAATCATCCGTCCACAGCGGCACATTGGTGCTGTAACCCTGCATTGGGAAAGCCCGTTCGGCGATCGCCGGGACTTGGAGTAGATCCGGAGAAGGCGACATTAACACCCATAGCGATGGAGAGGCGATTTTGCCATCCCCTTCGGTTGGGATGACTACCATGTTCAAGTGGTAATACTGGCTAAGCTGCCACATCACGGGTACCAGGTTGAGGTAGCGGGTGGAGATGTTGGCGGCCAGGATTCCGCCCGGAGCGAGATTCTTTAAGTAAATCTCGAAAGCTTCTTTCGTTATCAGGTGAACGGGAACGGAGTCGCTGCTGAACACGTCCAGTACGAGCAGATCGAAGTTGTTTGAGCCATTCGTAGCCAGCTCATTCTCCAACGAAATTCGCGCATCCCCCAAAATAACGGTTTTCGTAGCCGGGCTATCAGATACAAAGCTAAAATACCCGCCCTGCCCTTCTGCCAGGTCTACCATGATCGGGTTGATCTCGTAAAACCGGTAATCATCTCCAGGTTGGGCGTACGCAGTGAGCGTCCCGATTCCAAGACCGAGCAGCCCCACATGCATTCCCCTCCCGTACTTGGGATTGTTCATTATTGCCAGACCGATACCACTTTGCCTGGCATAGTATGTGGTGGGGATATTACGCATCCCGGGCGCAGAAAACTGCATGCCGTGAATGGTGACACCATGCGAAACATTGTAGCCTTGCCAAACCGGGTCGCCTGGATTGACTTCCTTGACGCGCACCACGCCATAAAAATTACGCCCCTGGAACACATCTCCGTAGGTGTTCCTGCCCAGCAGTCCATAGAGGCTGAAACCGCCCACCAATAAAATGGTCAGGCTAATCATAATATTAAAGATGAAGCGATTCCGCAATTCCTGACTGGTGCTTTTACGAGTGACGAACAGTGCCAGCACCAACGCCAGGATCAAGCCAAAAGCGATGATCAGCTCCCAATAGCCCTTGAACACGACGGGCGCAACCAGGGTCACAAACACCCCACCCAGGGCGCCACCAATCGACGTCATCAGGTAAAAGCGCGTCAGGTGTGACGGATCTGGTCGCAAACGGTAGGTTTCGCTGGTGCAGATCATCACACTGACGAACAGGAAAAAGCAGCAGGCGGCTGTGCGGGCGATAAAATTCCCATCCACACTCATCAACGACCACAGAAAAGCAATGCTGACTGCGATCATCAAAACCCCGAAAATTTTCCTGCTGTACCAGCGCTCATTGCCATAAATCAGGATGAATGTAATCAGGTAGATGGACAGGGGCAGCACCCATAACAGGGGAATGGCGGCCACTTCTTGGGTGATCTGGCTGGTAACTGCCAGTAACAAGGTGGTCCCCAGGGCGCTAAATAAAACCCACAGCACCTGCGAACGCCGGGAAGGGTTGGCATTGGCTGGAATTGGTGCTGTGGTAGGTGATACTTCGGGCACTTTTGTCTTCGAACGGGCAGTCTTGAAGGCAGTAAATCCTGCCAACACTGTAAAAAGTAGATAACCGCCAGCCCACATCCAGCCCTGTGCCCTCAGGGTCAGGTTCGGCTCGATGAGGAAAGGGTAAGCCAGCAGTCCCAGCAGGCTGCCGATGTTCGACAGGGCATACAGCCGATAAGGTGAGCGTCCTGGCAGCGACCGGCTGAACCAGGCCTGCATCAGTGGGCTGTTGGTGGACAGCAAGAAAAAGGGCAGCCCCACTGCCACGAGCAGCAGCTTGAAAATATCAAGAACGGGGGTATCAACGCCGGATGGCTTCCAGCTGTCACCGGGTGTGACGGGCGAAGGCCACAAAAATCCCAGCGCCACCACTAATGCCAATGACATTAACAGTATGGTGATGTGCACCCGGGCTTGTTTTTTAACCGAGATACGGCTGATCAGCCAGTAGGCGTAGGCGTAACCGCCGGTTAGAAAGACCTGGAAGAACAGCTGCACGGTCGACCACACTGCCGGGGTCCCGCCAAAGAACGGCAGGATAAAGCGTGAGATCATCGGCTGGACTTCAAAAAGTAAAAACGCGGAGGTAAAAATGCTCAGGACAAACAGGGTCATGGATAGCTGCTTGGGTGCTCGCGGGCTGGAATGATTTTCTAGGACTTTAGCGATTGGGTCATTTCACCGGTTTGGTTAAATAATAGATCGATATGCGGTTTGAATCGGAGCTGCTAATACAACCTTGCAAGATTGGTGCCTTTTACATGAATGAAGGAATTAATAATCAAATCTTGCTAACCGCCTCCCCAATCTTATCGATCGCCTTTTTGATATTCTCAATCGAGTTCGAGTAGGTCAGCCGCAGGTAACCTTCCCCATTTTCTCCAAAATCCGAGCCCGCCAGCACCGCCACGCCGGCTTTTTCGAGCAGATATGCGGCCATTTCGGCGGAGGATATTCCAAAGGACTTGATATTCGGGAAGACGTAGAATGCCCCTTGCGGGCGCCGGCAGGTGACCCCGGGGATGGCGTTAAGCCCGTCAACGATGGTATCGCGGCGTTTCTGATACTCGCTGACCATCGCATCCACCTGTTCTTGAGGACCGGTGAGGGCTTCGACCCCGGCCACCTGGGTGAACTGGGCTGTGCAGCCGACCGAATGGGTAAGCAGCAGCTGGACGGTCTGCGCCAGGCTGACGGGCATGATGCCATAACCCAGCCGCCAACCGGTCATGGCATAGGTCTTGGAGAAGCCGTCCACGATGATCGTGCGCTCCATCATTCCGGGCAGCGACGCGATCGAGGGTGCACTCTGACCGTCGTACACCAAACGGGAGTAAATTTCATCGGATAAAACCCAGAAATCGAACTCCTGGGCAGCTCGGGCAATCTCCTCCAGGTCTGCCAGCGGCATCACCCCGCCGGTGGGGTTGGCAGGTGAATTCAAGATGACCAGCCTGGTGTTTTTATTAACCAGGCGGTCAAACGCCTCCAGGTCGAAGGAGAAGTTTTTCTCTTCCTGCAGGGGGACGGGAACCGGCTTTGCAGCCGCCACACGGATCATCGCTTCATAGGTCGGGAACCCCGGGTTGGGGTAGATCACTTCGTCACCCGGCTCGACCAGCGCCAGCACGGGGAAGAACAGGTTAGTTTTTGCGCCAGGGCTCACCACCACCTGGTCAGGGTGGATCTGCAAACCGTGCCTCTTTCCGGCATCGGCAGCGATCACCTCCCTCAGGGCTTTCATACC
>JBGOYO010000139.1:0-7430 GCA_041479715.1 Anaerolineae bacterium | reverse complement strand
GTGCCGAAGGAGGGAATCGAACCCTCATTCCTTGCGGAACACGATTTTGAGTCGTGCGCGTCTGCCTATTCCGCCACTTCGGCTGGTTTGTGCAGCAAATTATACCCGAAACCTAAACGAAAGTTTAGTAAAAGTTTAGGCCTGCCATCATCCTACTCGTAAGCGAAGTATAATCGCATGTGTCGACTCAAGGCGGGATAATCGCCTCGAAGGACGCGGGAGAAACCAGATGCGACTCGGAATCATCGGCTTACCTCAATCGGGTAAAACCACGGTCTTCAATGCCCTTACACGCGGGCACCAGCCGCTAACCACGAGCGGTGGACGTTTTGACGTGCATACCGGTGTGGTGGATGTGCCGGATATAAGGATTGACCGTTTGTCAGCTATGTTCAAGCCTAAAAAGACCATCTACGCCAAGGTGACGTATGCGGATATCGCCGGTCTGGAAGGCAGCCAGAGTGCGTTATCCGGTCAGCTGCTCAACCAGATAACCCAGATGGAAGGTCTCCTGCACGTGGTGCGCTGCTTCGACGACGCCAACGTCCCGCACCCTTCCGGGAGCGTGAACCCGGGGCGCGATATCTCCACCATGGAGGCCGAATTGTTGTTGAATGATATGATCGCCGTGGAGCGCAAGCTCGAGCGGCTGGCGGAAGAGCGCAAGAAAGGCGGCGGTCGTGAGCGGGCGGTCATCGAGCGTGAAGCGGTGTTGTTCGAGCGTTTCAAAGATGCCCTCTCGAGGGAAACCCCGCTGCGTGAGATCGACCTGACCGCCGAGGAGGAAAAAACGCTCTCCGGCTTCGGTTTCCTCACGCGCAAGCCGATGCTGGTGTTGCTCAACCTCCAGGAGGGTCAGGAGACGCCCGAAGTGGAGAAGCCCCGCCCACACAGTGACCTGGTGGCCCTGCAAGGCAAGCTGGAAATGGAAATAGCCCAGCTCGCACCGGAAGATGCAGAAGTCTTCATGGCAGAATACGGCATCACCGAACTCGGGTTAGCCCGCGTCATCCGCGTATCCTACGACTTGCTCGGCCTGATCTCGTTCTTCACCGTCGGAGAGGACGAGGTACGCGCCTGGACGCTGCAGCGAGGATTAACTGCCTACGATGCCGCAGGTGAGATCCATACCGACCTGCAGAAAGGGTTCATCCGCGCTGAGGTCATCCCCTACGACGAGCTGCTCGCTCTGGGTGGACTGGTTGAAGCCAAGGCGAAGGGACGCCTGCGCCTGGAAGGAAAAGAATACATCGTTCACGATGGTGAGATTGTGCATATCCGCTTCAACGTCTGACCGGATGTGCGGCAATAGAGATTGTAGGTATCACAAAATTACCCAAATATAGAATTATAAAGAACACGGAGAATATGAAGACATACACGCAATCCCCATGGAGTTTATCCGACCTGTTTCCAGCCCATGACAGCCCCGAGATGAAAGCGGGATTCGATGAGCTGGATGGTAAAGTGGTTAAGTTCGAAGCACTGCGACCGAGCCTCTCTCCTGACATGCCCGTAGAAGCCTTCCTGGATATGGTCCGCTTGTTGGAAGCCATCTCCCGCCTGGCCCACCGAATTGGCAGCTTCGCTTCTCTGCGTTTTTCCGCCGATACGCAGGATCAGGCTATCCTGGCTTTTCAATCTGATGTGGAGAGCCGCATGGCATTGATCAGCAACCGCACCCTGTTCTTCAGCCTGTGGTGGAAAGATCTGGACGACCGCGCGGCTGAACGATTGATGGCAGGTTCCGGCGATTACCGCTATTGGCTGGAAGAGATGCGCCATTTCAAGCCGCACACCCTGACGGAGCCGGAAGAAAAGATCATCAATATCAAGGACACCACCGGAGCGAGCGCCATTGGGAACTTATACACCACGCTTACCAACCGCTACATCTTCCACTTAAATGTGGATGGTGAAGAAAAAGAGCTCACCCGTGGAGAAGTCATGGTCTACGCGCGCAGCTACGATCCCGCACTGCGGGCTGCCGCTTACCAGGAGCTCTACCGTGTTTACGGTCAGGATGGCGCCATCCTGGGCCAGATGTACCAGACTTTGGTCAGGGACTGGCACAATGAGAATGTGGATCTGCGCCACTTTTCAAGCCCACTCTCGGTCCGTAACCTGGCAAACGATATCCCCGAAGATGTCGTGGATACCCTCTTGGGTGTCTGCCAGGATAACCGGGCCATTTTTCAGCGCTTTTTCCAATTAAAAGCTCGTTGGTTGGGACTGGAGCATCTGCGGCGTTATGATATCTATGCGCCGGTGGTCAAATCAGATAAAAAATACACCTTCGAACAGGCTGCGGACGCGGTTTTCGATGCTTTCCGCACTTTCGAGCCTCGGCTGGAGGAATTAGCGCGCCGGGTGCTCGAACAGGACCATCTGGATAGCGAAGTGCGGCGCGGAAAGTCGAGCGGCGCTTTCTGTGCAACAGTCGCCCCAGATATCACGCCATGGGTTTTCATGAACTATCAGGGCAGACCGGATGATGTGGCAACCCTGGCTCACGAGCTCGGTCACGCCATCCACTCACAGTTGGCGGCCGACCACAGCCTGTTCACATTCCATTCATCCCTGCCCCTGGCAGAAACTGCCTCCACGTTTGGAGAGATGATGCTGGTAGATCGCCTGCTGGCGAGCGACAGCGATGCCTCGGTGCGCCAGACATTACTTTTCCGCCAGGTCGATGACGCATATGCCACGGTTATGCGCCAGGCGCAATTTGCCATTTTTGAGCGTCAGGCACATGATATGGTCCAGCACGGTGCAACGGTGGATGAGCTATCGGCGGCGTATCTGGAAAACCTGCACTCCCAGTTCGGCGACGCCGTCGAGGTTAGCGATGAATTCCGCTGGGAATGGGTCTCCATCCCCCATATTTACTACACTCCGTTTTACGTCTACGCCTACACCTTTGGCCAGTTGCTGGTCTTATCCTTGTATCAGCAATATAAGGTGGAAGGGGAGGCGTTCAAGCCGCGCTATCTAAAACTCCTCGCTGCAGGCGGCTCAAAACCACCCGACAAGATACTGTCTGATGCTGGCATCAATATGCACAGCCGTGATTTCTGGCAGGGAGGTTTTGACGTCATCCGGGGACTCATTGAGCAGCTTGAAACCATCCCGGTGGTGAGGTAAAATCAGGGATTTGGAGTATCCGGAAAACCCTCCAAATCCCTGGTATTCTGTTTTCCCCAATCGAGTTAATTTAATCTTCCTCGGCTGGTTCTTCCGCTTCAATGGCGGGTAAATCTTCTGCCTTGCGGTCGAGCATCTGCATCTGCGATGCAATCACTTTGGTGAAATAGCGAGTTTCGCCTTCATGATCGTAGCGGTCTGTTCGCAAGTGTCCTTCTAAAAAGACCAGGCGACCTTTATGCAGGTATTGCTTGCATACTTCACCCAGGCGACCCCATGCTTCCACATTGAACCAATCCGTCGATTCTTTTTCTTCTCCTGCACTATTCTTCCATCGCCGGCTGACCGCGACGCTGAACGAGGTGACCTTCTTACCGGTTGGCGTGGAGCGCACCTCGGGGTCTTTTCCCAGGTGTCCGATCAATTGGATTCGATTTAGAGAAGGCATGCTACCTCCATATAGCTAGATGGGGTTGTTATCCGGAGCGTAATAACTGTTGATCGTGCTGGCTTAATAGGTAATGACTCTCGGCAGTTTCTTCGCTTGCTCGATCCAATTGGCAATCTGCGATTCGACGGGAAGCTTACGCACCAGCTTTTTGGCTGCGTTCACTTCGACAATTTTCTGAACCAGGTTGGCAGCTTTCCGTTGGGCCAATTCAGGAATGGTATCCACTCCCGCAGCTTCCAGAAGCTCTGAATACTCCGACCCGACTCCCTTTATTCTGTATAGGTCTACATGGTTGACCCATTTGAGGATTAATGCATCACCGATGCCGGTTTGATCAGCAAGAGCTTTCCGCCCTTTGGGGGTAGAACCAGCCTTTAGCAGTGCATCGGTGGTTTTTACACCCGCTTTTATCAGTGTATTGGCATACTTTTTTCCAATACCTTCCACATCGATTATCTTTGCCATAGTTTTCTCCTTTTTATGGTTATGGTTTTTTTCCGCCTAACAAGCCCCCGAGACCTTGAATGAGGTCTTCCGGGAGACTCCCACCCGCTAATACAGCATCAATCTGTCCTGCTAAGCCGGGTGGTAGTTTCTGTTTGAGAAAGTTTACGACCGTATCAACGGCTACCTTGGCTTTGTCTTGAGGCAACCCGGTTTTTTGAGATATCAATTTAATCAGCTCATCCATTTTTATATGCTCCTGTATATCAACCAATCTTAAAGTTCGATAACCATCCTACAAGACTAATTATATATCTTGAATGAAATTAAGCATACAAACTCAGGGTAGTTTTTTAAGTATCAATAAAAAGTGATTCATGCCTGCTGCAATACATCTGGCAAGAATCAGTCCTGATCACTTATTCCCATTCGATGGTCGCCGGCGGCTTGCTGGTGATGTCATACACCACGCGGTTGACCCCATCGACTTCATTCACGATCCGGTTGGCGATCCGGGCGAGCAGCTCGTGCGGCAAGCGGGCCCAATCTGCGGTCATGAAATCATCAGTGGTGACCGCCCGCAGCGCGACCACTTCCTGGTAGGTGCGGTTATCTCCCATCACTCCTACCGAGCGTACCGGAAGCAGCACAGCAAAAGACTGGGCAGTTCCTTCATCTCCATCCATGCTCAATAATCCCGCCGCATCCAGGTCGCCGGTGAAGATCGCATCCGCCCTGCGCAAACGTTCCAATCGCTCCGGCGTAACTTCACCCAGGCAGCGCACAGCTAAACCAGGGCCTGGAAAAGGCTGCCTCCATATAAGATCATGCGGCAGACCCAGTGCTTCGCCTACACGGCGCACTTCATCCTTAAAGAGATAACGCAAGGGCTCCACCAGTTCGAAGTGCATATCTACCGGCAGCCCTCCAACGTTGTGATGGCTCTTGATCCTGGCTGCCTGGGCCCTGTCAGGACCGCTGGACTCGACCACGTCTGGGTAGATCGTCCCTTGCACCAGGAAACGCGGTCTGCCGGTCTGTCGTGCCTGGGTTTCAAAAATGCGGATGAACTTATCTCCGATGATGCGTCTTTTTTGCTCCGGGTCCGAGACGCCTTTTAGTGCACTCATGAACTCATCCACTGCATCCACTGCGACCAGCTCTGCGCCCATCGTGGCTTGAAAAACCTTCACCACCTGGGCTGCTTCTCCCAGGCGGAGCAATCCATTATCAACAAACACTGCAGTCAGCTGGTCTCCAACCGCCCGATGGACCAGGGTCGTCGCTACGCTGGAATCAACCCCTCCGCTCACCGCCGAGAGAACGCGTTCCCTGCCCACCTGGGCTTGGATACGCTGGATGGATTCGGTGATGATGGATTCGGGCGTCCATTCAGGCTGGGCAGCACAAACCTCAACCGCGAAACGGCGCAGAATTTCACTCCCACCCTGGGTGTGTCGCACCTCTGGATGGAACTGCACACCGAAGTAGCCGCGACCCAAATCTCCAATCGCTGCATAAGGGCTGTTGGTGCTGCTCGCCAGGGATATAAAACCTGACGGTAGCCGTTCGATACGGTCGCCATGCGACATCCATACCGGTTGTATGCCCTCGGGCAGGAGTGGGTTGGCAAGCAGGCTTTCCAGCTCTGCCAGGCCATATTCCCGCCTGGATGACGGCGCTACCACCCCACCCAGCGCATAGGACAGAGCCTGCATCCCATAACAGATACCCAAAACCGGGAGCTGGCTTTCGATGACATACGGCGGGATCTTGGGTGCCGCTGGCTCATACACGGATGCAGGACCACCGGAAAGGATGAATCCCTTGGGCTTAAGCGCCATGACCTTTGCCTGGGTTTCATTCCACGCGAAGAGCTCGCAATAAACATGCGCCTCTCGCACCCTGCGGGCGATCAGCTGGGCATATTGGGAGCCAAAATCGAGTACTGCGATTGAATCCATTATTCCTGGTCCTGGGCGAATATGATCTGGTCCCCTGACATCGACACAATCTGCACCAGCGATTCAATCGGAACGCCCAGCGAAGATAAGGCTTTCCGCCCACCCTCGAAAGTCTTTTCAATCAGTGCCCCAATCCCCACGATGTCCGACCCGGCAGTCTGAGCCAAACGCACCAGTCCCAGGATGGTAGCGCCGGTCGCCAGGAAGTCATCGATTATGAGCACCCGTTCCCCTTCTCCCAGGTATTCCGGTGAGATGATCAGCTCGGTCATGCGCCCTTTGGTGTGAGATGGGCTGAGAGTGAGAAAAACCTGGTCAGGCATGGTGATGGGTTTTTGTTTTCGCGCATAAACCACCGGAAGTTTCAGGTGGAAGGCGGTCAAAACGGCGGGAGCGATGCCCGAAATTTCGGCGGTCAGCACCTTGGTCGCCCCGATGTCCCTGAAGCGATGTGCCAGTTCCCTCCCACACACATCCATCAGCCGTGGATCTACCTGGTGGTTGATGAACCCATCTACTTTCAGTATGCCATTCCCCAGGTTTTTTCCATCACTCAGGATTCTGTCATGTAACTCACCCATAAGCATCTCCAGATATATTGTGTATAGAATCTAGCTCACTTTCATTTTACAACCGCTTCATGGAAAGAACCAGAGTGAAGGTGTGTTAGAATCGCCGGATATGGTTCCCGCAGAACAGGCCAGGTTGCAGCTTTATCTGGCCTCCAATTCCCCTCGCCGTAAAGAACTGCTCACAGTGATTAAATTGGAGTATAATCTGCTGCCTGCTCAGGTGGATGAAACACCTCTACCCGATGAAGATGGAATCAAATACGTGCAGCGTATTGCTGAGAGTAAAGCGTTCAGCGCGGCCGCTCGAGTCAGCGGCCAGGGTGTGATTATCGCTGCCGATACAGCGGTCATCGGCCCCCGGATGGACGGGAAGTCTCAGATATTAGGGAAGCCCGTAGACGCATACACTGCCGCTGAAATGCTGCACAGGCTGCGTGGGCACGTCCACCAGGTGTTGACGGGGGTTTCAATCCATCGCACCGACAATGGTACAACACGGTTCGAATTATGCACAACCGATGTACCTATGCGGAATTACACTGAGCACGAGATTGAGGCATATGTCACAACGGGAGACCCGTTCGATAAAGCCGGAGCGTATGCGATTCAACATGCCGGCTTTCATCCGGTCGAGAAGTTAACCGGTTGTTATGCGAATGTGATGGGTCTGCCATTATGCCATCTCACCCGCAGCTTATCCCGCCTGGGCATTGACCCAAAAGTCGATGTCCCACAGACGTGCCAGGCTGCACTAGGGTATGTTTGTCATGCTTACAATGATATTTTGAGTGAAAAGACCCTGGGATCTCAGTTGATTTGAACAATCAGCCTCGCTCCCTGAGACCTGTGTGATAG
>JBGOYO010000138.1:0-7485 GCA_041479715.1 Anaerolineae bacterium | reverse complement strand
TTTGGAGGTTTTGGGAGAAGCACCAACCGCAGAACGCGCAACGCCCCACGCCGGGGAGCTGACCTCCAATATAACGTCGACCTGACTTTCGAAGAGTCAATTTTTGGAGTGGAGAAGGAAATCGAGATAGGCCGGGACGAGGTGTGTGAAACGTGCGGTGGTAAAGGAGCCGAACCAGGCACGAGCCCGATACGCTGTTCCACATGTAATGGTACGGGGGAGGTGCGCCAGGTGCGCCAGACCCTGCTCGGATCGATGGTACAGGTTTCAACCTGCCCGGTGTGCAATGGGAAGGGTGAAACCATTGCTACACCATGCCATACCTGCGGAGGACGCGGCATGGTGCGTAGAAACCGCAAAAAGGTCGTATCTATCCCGGCGGGCGTCGATAATGGCAATCAAATCCGATTGGCGGGCGAAGGACAGCCTGGTGAGAACGGTGGTCCGATCGGTAATTTGTACCTGGTGATCCGAGTCCTTTCGCACAAGTATTTCCGGAGACGGGAGAACGACATCCTGTTAGACCTGAATATCAATATCGCCCAGGCCACACTTGGTGCGGAAGTGGACGTGCCCACGGTGGAAGGACCAACGAAATTGAAAATCCCGGCCGGTATACAACCGGGCAAAGTGCTACGCATGCGAGGAAAAGGAGTGCCCCACTTGCGAGGGAATGGGCGCGGCGATCAAATGATTGTAGTTAACGTGGAAGTGCCCAAAAACCTGACCGCCGAACAGCGCAAGCTGATGGAAAAGCTGGCTGAGAGCCTCGGGAGCGAAGTACGGCCGGCGGAAAAGGGCTTCCTGGACTGGCTGAAAGATACCCTGGGGGGGTAGCCCAGCCGCGCCAAGAATTTACCCAATCAATCATTCTCCCAAAATCATTCAAACAAAATGGTAAAAAAGAGCTGGCTTGAAGTGAGCTTGACTGTGGATGGTGAGCAGGCAGAGGCTGTGGCGGAAGTGCTCGGACGTTATCTGCCGGATGGCGTGGTAATTGAATCAACGGCTGTGAGGGCGGGTCCAGCGGATGAAAATGGAGAAACGGTTGGTCCACTCAGGGTGTGCGGCTACATCCCTGCAGACGAAAACCTCGAAGACACGCGGCAAAAGATTGAAGAGGGTCTGTGGTACCTGGGGAGAATCTCACCTCTGCCAGACGCACAATTTAATATGATCCAGGAAATCAACTGGATGGAAGCATGGAAGGAACATTACCATCCCATCCCGGTCGGCAATAAACTACTGATCCTGCCTGCGTGGATCGCGCCTCCAGATGACGGCCGGATCCCTATACGGATCGACCTGGGCATGGCATTTGGCACGGGCACGCATCCAACCACCCAGCTGTGCCTGGCGCTGGCGGAGGAATATTTTTCGACTTCCGAAAACACGACGGGGATACGGGTGATCGATATTGGCTGCGGATCGGGGATCCTGTCCATCGCGGGGCTGCTGATGGGTGCAGAGAGAGCATTGGGGGTAGATATCGACCCGGAAGCAGTGCGCGCATCAGGAGAGAATGCAGCAATTAATGGAGTAAGCAACCGGCTCGAGGTGGGGCTTGGTTCGGTGAGCGAGGTTATTGAAGGAAATTACAGCGTGCGAAATGCTCAGCTGGTATTCGCCAACATCCTGGCACCAATTTTGGAAGAGCTGCTTGATCTGAAGATGGGTGAATTAGTGATCCCAGGCGGATGGTTAATCCTTTCAGGCATATTGGCTGAACAAAGCCAGGGAGTCGTTGAGGCGTTGAATGCGCACGGGTTCCAGTCAGTGGAAGTGCGGCAATCGGGGGACTGGGTCGCGCTGGCTGCCCGACGATAGTATCGGTTTCTACAATCTCATGAAACACGAAGTCAGTCTCAAATGTGGGTGCTCATTTTAACATGGGCATCTTGAGGTTATGGCGTTTGGCAGCCGCGATGGCAATCTCATATCCCGCGTCGGCGTGACGCACGATGCCCATACCCGGATCGGTGGTCAACACTCGCTCAAGTCGCACTGCCGCTTCGGGCGTGCCATCCGCGACAATCACCTGACCAGCATGCTGGCTGAAGCCGATCCCGACACCGCCACCATGATGGAAGGATACCCAGGTGGCGCCACCGACCGCATTGATCAACGCATTCAGGATAGCCCAGTCGCTGACTGCATCCGTCCCGTCGAGCATGCCTTCCGTCTCACGGTTGGGGGATGCGACAGAGCCGGCATCCAGATGGTCGCGCCCGATGACAATGGGGGCTCTCACGATGCCTTCTGCCACCAGGTTGTTGAAGAGCTGGCCGGCCTGGGCGCGTTCGCCATAACCTAGCCAGCAAATACGCGAGGGCAGCCCCTGGAAGTGGACTTTTTCACGGGCAAGCTTCAGCCAGCGGTGGAGATGAGCATCATCCGGGAAGAGCTCCATGATGGCTTCGTCTGTGCGGTAGATATCTTCCGGGTCGCCGGAGAGCGCCACCCAGCGGAATGGACCTTTGCCCTCGCAGAATAGAGGGCGGATATAGGCCGGGACAAAGCCTGGGAATTCGAACGCATCATGCACACCCTCGTCATAGGCGCGTTGGCGCAGGTTATTGCCATAATCGAAGACTTCGGCTCCGCGGCGCTTGAATTCCAGCATCGCCTGCACATGCCTTGCCATGGACTGCATCGACCGGCGGTGATATTCATCAGGTTGGTTAATGCGAAGCAGGTCTGCTTCTTTGACATCCAATCCGGCAGGCACATACATAAGCACATCATGAGCCGGGGTCTGGTCGGTGACGACATCTGGTACGACCCCTCGTAATACCAGCTCGGTGTAGATTTCAGCGGCATTACCGATCAATCCAATGGATTTCGGCAATTCCTTCTGCTTGAATTCTTCAACCAGGGTCATAGCTTCTTCGAGAGTATCAACAACGAGATCTACATAGCCGTTCTCCATTCGGCGCCGAGCTCGAGCTGGGTCCACTTCAACAATCAGCCCCACGCCTTCGTTCATGGTGATTGCCAAAGGTTGGGCTCCACCCATACCACCCAATCCGGCAGTGAGCACGAATTTCCCTTTCAGGGATGACCAACCGCGTAAATGGGCAAGCGAACCCAGGGTTTCATATGTGCCCTGCAGAATGCCCTGGGTGCCGATGTAGATCCATGAGCCAGCGGTCATTTGACCGAACATCATCAGCCCACGTGCTACCAGCTCATCAAAATGCTCCTGCGTAGCCCAATGAGGGACGAGATTGGAGTTGGCAATCAATACCCGGGGTGCATCGGGATGGGTCTTAAACACAACCACAGGCTTGCCCGACTGAACCAGGAGGGTCTCATCTGCCTCAAGCTCCTTGAGGGTGGCAAGGATGGCATCAAAGCATTCCCAGTTACGGGCAGCCTGCCCGCGACCGCCATAGACCACCAGGTCTTGAGGTTTTTCTGCTACCTCGGGGTCGAGATTGTTTTGAATCATGCGAAAGGGGGCTTCGGTGAGCCACGATTTACAGGTCAGCTGGGTACCGCGGGGGGCGCGGACGACACGGGGAGTCGACATGGTTCCTCCTGAGTTGTTGCGGATCGGATAATCATATATCAAGGGAATGTAATGCCAGGGTAATTAAACCAAACATCCCCTCCTGACAAATTATACGCCAGGAAGGGAGGGGTTAACGACTCAGATTGATTAACGGTCTTGGTTTCGGGGCTAACCTTGTGGAGCTGTCTGAGTGAACTGCGCAAAATTGGTCTTGGAGAGATGATCGACAAGCATTTTCTGCGCATCACACCAGACGGGTTTTAGCGGGCAGGTGTCATCATACGTGCAAGTCATCGAGTCACCGACACAGTCGTTCAAGAGGATCGGTCCATCGATAGCTTCGATAACATCCAGAAGGCTGATCGCTTCAGCCTTTTTGGCTAGCGAAACACCACCATGAGCGCCGCGAGAGGTCTTTAATAACCCGGCGACGGATAATTGGGAAACAATTTTGGCCAGGAAGGAGGGTGGAATGCTCTTTTCCTGAGCTATTTGACCCGTTGCTGCATGGTTTTCTTCTCCCAATTGTGCAAGATAAACCATTGCTCTGACTGCATAGTCTGCTTGTCGTGTGATCTGCATGATAAACTCCCAAATTTTGATAAGATTACTATGATTAATTTTATATATTTTAGACTATATTTGACCGAATTACAAGTGACAGAGGTCACACACAAAATATGATGGTCATCATCCCTTTTATTTGAACAGCACGAGCTTATCAAAAATGTAAAAACTTATCAATCCAACTCACTTATGATAAGATAAATGAGTAACCTGAATATCCGGAGGAGAATGAATGAAACAAATCTGTGTGGTTGGCGTCGGCTATGTTGGTTTAGTGACAGCAGCCTGCTTTTCTGACCTGGGGAACCGGGTAATTGCTATGGATGTAAATGAAGAAAGAATTGAGCGTCTTAAACAAGGGATACTACCAATATACGAACCAGGGCTGAAAGAATTAGTAGACCACAACGTGCAGGCAAAGCGATTAACATTTACTACATCGTATGCAGAATCGCTTGACGGAACTGAGTTTGCATTTATTGCAGTGGGGACGCCTATGGGAGTGGATGGTGAAGCTGACTTAGGTTACGTGGAAGCAGCTGCGCGTGAGATTGCATTGAATATGACAGCTCCGCTGGTGATCATCAACAAATCGACTGTACCGGTGGGTACGGGTGACTGGGTGGCGGATATCGTGCGCCGGAATCAAAAACAGCCGATCCCATTTTGGGTGGTGTCGTGCCCTGAGTTTCTGAGGGAAGGGGCAGCGATAGGTGATTTTATGAAGCCACATCGCACGGTTTTGGGCTCTTTGAACCCTGAAGCTGCGGAAAAAGTTGCCCAATTACACCTACCACTGCGAGCACCAATCGTGATCACAGATCTACGCACCGCTGAGATGATCAAATATGCTTCCAATGCATTTTTAGCGACCAAGATATCATTTATTAATGAAATTGCCAATATCTGCGAATGTCTGGGAGCCGACGTGAAAGAGGTGGCTATTGGGATGGGTTATGACTCACGCATCGGGCGGCAGTTCCTGGAAGCGGGTGTGGGTTATGGGGGCTCTTGCTTCCCGAAGGATGTCAAGGCACTGGCATATATGGCGGCTGAGAAAGGGCGTCACCCCCAGCTATTGTACGCGGTGATGGAGATCAATGATGACCGGCGGGCAATGGTGATTGCGCATATTAAGGAAATGGTGGGAGATCTGAAGGGCAAGGTAATAGGTCTGCTTGGGCTCTCATTCAAGCCAAACACGGATGATATGCGCGACGCGCCGTCGATCAGCATCGCCCAAAAACTACAAGCCGAAGGAGCAACTATTCGAGCTTACGACCCGGTAGCGATGGAAGTTGCCCAGCCGCTGATGCCGGGTGTGGAGATGATGCCAGACCCCTATACATTAGCCCAGGATGCTGACGCTTTGGTGGTCATGACCGAGTGGAACGAATTCAAGCAGCTCGATAGAATCCGCCTGCGTGACCTCATGCGACATCCAGTACTTTACGATGGGCGCAATATCTACGAGCCGGATGAAATGGTGAAATGTGGCTTTATCTACCGGGGAGTGGGCAGAGGCTATAATGGTACGAACGTTGAAAAAGGCGCCAGGCATGATGTAGTGCCTTCGATAGAATAGACGAAAGCGTAAATGTACCGCGGTGCTGAACGCAAGTGACATGTAACCAGCCTCCAATTTGTAATTACGAAGATTCTGATTATCAAACCCGTTTTTGGGAGCTAGGGGGGCGGGCTTACGAAGACAAGGCTGAGGCGCTTGCTCTCCTGCGATTACTGCCTAAAGGGGGTGAACTGTTGTTGGAGCTGGGGGCGGGGGCAGGCAGAAATACACCCAGGTACACCGGTTTCAAGCAGGTGGTTTTAGTGGATTACTCGCTGACCCAATTGCAGCAGGCCGTCCAACGCCTGGGAGGCAATCAACACTACATCTATGTAGCAGCAGATATTTACAGACTGCCGTTCGTGGAGGGCTTGTTCGATGCAGCAACCATGATCCGCACGCTGCATCACATGGCAGAACCCAGGCTGGCATTGGACCAGGTGCGAGGCACCTTACAAACCGGGGCTATATTCATCTTAGAGTATGCCAACAAGCAGAATATAAAAGCTATCCTGCGTTATGCATTCAAAAAGCAATCCTGGTCACCTTATTCTCTCGAAAGTGTAGAATTCGAGAAGCTGAACTTTGATTTTCATCCCAAGGCTGTGAGCGCTTGGCTAAATGAAACCGGATTCACACTAGAGAATCAGCTGGCAGTATCATATTTACGGTTAAGCGTGTTCAAGCGGAGGCTGCCCATTGCCCTGTTGACCTGGTTGGAGGCCCGCCTGCAGCCGACGGGAAGGTGGTGCCAGTTTTCTCCAAGCGTGATCACCCGCAGCCGGGCCGTGGGGGAAACTCCCAAGGCGCAGGCTGGGTGGTTCTTTAAATGCCCGGTATGTGAATCCAAGGACCTTGAGCCGTCTGGCGTCAAGTTGATCTGCACGGGATGTTTGAGGGAATGGCCGATCCGGGAAGGAATATTCGATTTTCGGATCGATGCTGCCTAGGTCAAGCTTTTTGGATCACCCAAAAATGAGATAAACCAAATACCTTTAAGGGGGTTCGCTCCATCCATTGCAGGATGCTGCGCAGAAAACGGCCGAGGGTTGGAAAGCGATAAATAATATTATCGTAGGCCCCAAAAATAAGCTTTCGTTCCGTGATCGTAACAGGCAGCTGGCTAAACAACCGCTCAAGATCAGCTCTGGAATACACACGCACGTGTGGGATTAGCTTCTTCCGCAAACGAGACGGCAAGTAGTGCACCAGGGGGATATTGCCAAAGTGATAGCGGCCGCGCCAGTATATGCCGTGGGTCTCAAAAGGATGGCCGAGGTTGGGGACAAACAACACGATAACCCCACCAGGTTCCAGCACCCGCAGCATCTCTTCTACAGAACGGCGGTCATCCCTTACGTGCTCGAGCACCTCATGACTTAGAATAAAATCAAAAGATCCATTGGTGAAAGGCAGCACCTCAGAGGCAGCGTTAACCAGGTTGGGAGAGCTGAGATGGGCCTCACAGGCACGCTCGAAATCGTATTCCAGACCGATGATCGACCCAACATGGGGAGCAAGGTGTTGCATGTACGTTCCAACGCCGCAGCCATTTTCCAGCACTCGACCCGCCAGACGATTACCTCCAGCAGATAAGATCATCTGTAAGCGACGCTCCTGCCCGGCGCGCCATACATAAGATGGTTCTCCACAAACGGCGGCTTTATCGAGATTTCTCGGCGTCATCACTTCACTCGACCAGCTGACCCTGCCATTCGTGGTACAGATCGGTTTTAATCCCCAGGCGCGCCAGTACTCTACCCACCGTATTATTGATGATGTCATCCACTGAATTGGGACGAATATAATACGCAGGGACGGGTGGGAAAATGACCGC
>JBGOYO010000137.1:0-7495 GCA_041479715.1 Anaerolineae bacterium | reverse complement strand
ATTAGAGAGCTACTCAGGAAGACGATTAATAAGCCCAGTGCCATCAAGATGCCCAATATGGCTTTGACGGTGGAAGCCATCGGATGCTCATTGGTCATATTGAGATTGGTATGGAATACCTGCCGTCCGCTCTTCTCAACTTTATCGGTGACGGCCGTCGAAACCTGGCGGATGTGGTTGATGTCATTCGAGTTACCATCGACGGTAACCAGCAGGCGGTTATAAAAGGGCAGCTGACCCAACCAAGGGAGGGTATCCAGGGTCACATAACCCAATGGAGGCGACAGGAAATCACCTGCACCGGTGGTTTGGTCTTGCACAATGCCCACCACGGTCATCGTTTTGATCGTGCCGTCAGGGAGCTGGAAGTCCAGGCTATCCCCAACTTTTACTGACAGGTCTTTCAGTGCCTTCTGTTCCAGGATGACTTGTTTATTCCCTGGCACTGGATTACCCTGCAGCGGCAACAGCAGGTTGATATGGACATCGGTAAAATCATTGATTGCCACCAGGTTGAGGTTGGTCCATTCCCCGCCCGGAACACGGGTACGCACAGCAAAGAAGCCCCGCCCTTCAGCATCTTTCACACCTTCCACGCCATGGAGCGAATCGAGCAGGCTCTGATTGAACGGGGTGATGCGCATGTCAATATTAGCCGGAACGGCGGAGGCATAACTGGCTCCCATATCGTTCGAGATAATCTCGTATGAACCAGCAATCATACCAATCGAAAACACACCCACTGCAATGGAGGCCACCACCAGCAGGGTGCGCAGCTTGTTATCCCAGAGGTCGGAGATGACCTTGCGCCAACGTGGGCGGATCATGCTACCGCCACCGGTTCCTGCGGTCTGCAGTGCGGTTCTGTGCCAGGCGGCTCTGGACGATATGGGCGAGGGCTTCTTCGGTCAGCGGAGAGCCGACCAGCATCTCGGCGAAATCCTTATGGGGAAGCGCCACCAGGTCGACCGGACCGTCAGGTGAGGCGCGTACGCTGGCAATTGATTCACCACCGTGGATCAGCTCGATCTCACCGAAGAACTCACCCGGGCCAAGCTGGCCAAGGGTCACCTCGGACTGTTTCGAGCTTTCCAATACCACCTCCACTTGCCCGCGAGCAACAATGAATAAATAATCGACATGCTGACCCTTGCGAATGATCGTGCCACCGGCGGGGATAACCTTGTGCTCGAGCAGGTGGGTCACTTTGAGCAGTTGGTTGTGGCTGAGCAGGGGTAATGCCTGGGCTACAGCTTCATTGATAATTTCTCCATCCGAGATGATCAGCGTGCGATATGTGCGCTTGGTGATTGATGGGTCGTGGGTGACCAGGATGATCGTTTTTCCCTGCTCAACCAGCCTATTGAACAGGTCAATGATCTCATCGGAGGAACGTGAATCCAAGTTGCCGGTGGGCTCGTCGGCAACAATAATGGGAGGGTCGGTCGCCATCGCACGGGCTATAGCGGCAGTCTGCTGCTGCCCGCTGGAGACGGCTGCCGGCAGCTTATAAGCATGCTGCTCCAAACCAACCATCTTAAGTAGCTCCATGGCCCGCTCGGGGCGCTCGCCAGGAGTGAACACATTGCAGTAGTCCATCGGTAGCATCGTGTTTTCCAACAGGCTGAGCATGGGCATCAGCTGGAAGAATTGGAAGACGATCCCCAGGTTACTACCGCGCCACAAGGCGCGCTGACTTTCAGTCATCTTATAAATGTTCACCCCATTCACAAGCACTTCGCCCGAGGTGGGATGGTCAATCCCGGTGATCATATTAAGCAGGGTAGACTTACCGCTGCCGGATTTGCCCACAATCGCCACAAACTCGCTGGTCGGGATATCTACATTCACTCCACGCAGAGCAAGATATTCACCTGCCGAAGTCTTGTAGCGCTTGACCACCTGACGCAGCTGGATTAATGAAGGCGTGGGCGCACTGTTCACTGCTGCACCTGAGCGGCGGGAATGAGGAAGCCTGAATCTGCCTCGATTTGTCCATCGGCGATCATTAGACGGCGGGTGAAACGTGGGCCGAGGTTGTTGTCATGTGTCACCATGATAATCGTACGCCCCTCTTCGATCAGCTTCTCGAATATTTCGAAGATGGTTTCAGCCGTCAGAGTATCCAGGCTGCCAGTGGGTTCATCTGCGACAATGATCGGGGGGTCATTGGCGAGGGAACGAGCGATAGCGACGCGCTGCTTCTGCCCACCCGAGATGTAAGCTGGCAGTTTGTAGGCATGGTCTTCCAGCTCCACCAACTTGAGCAGCTCGATGGCGCGCTCTTTGCTCACCCGAGGCCGGTAGTGACCACTGAAATCGACCGGCAGCATGATATTCTCCACCAGGGTGAGCATGGGCAGCAGCTGAAAAGACTGGTGGATGATGCCCACATTGCGCCCGCGCCACACAGCCAGCGAGTTCTCGTTCAGCTCGTGGATGGAGGTGCTGCCTCCATTACCCGGGTTGAAGATGACCTCGCCGGAGGTGATGCTATCAGCACCAGTGATCATGTTGAGCAGGGTGCTCTTACCCGCCCCCGATTTACCGATGACGCCCACAAATTCACCTGCGTAAACGTCGGCCGAGATGCCCTTGAGCGCGGTGAAATCACCCGCTGCAGTTTTGTATACCTTTACCACCTGGCACAATTTGATCAGGAGCTTGGGGATGTTTACCAGCCCATTAGAAGAAGAATTAACGTTATTCATTAAATGCAGTGATTAAGCAGGAAGCGTCACGACTTAACGGAGCGGGATTTTACCACATTAAAATGACGGCAATCCTTATAATTACCTTAAAGCGGTTTGATTTTTACCCCAATTTAATGGAAAGCAGGGGCACGGATGACACTGGTTAACTTTCTTCGACACCACTTCACCTGATCGGTAGCGCACATCACCCGCACAGACAAATTCGAGAATAGACAAGATTTCCTCCCAAGGGATAAGATGACCAGAAGCACGGATGGAGCCGGTTGGCGATCCATATGCGCTGGTGGTGAGTAATAAAACTATTGCAACACCCAGGTAAGGTTGCATTTTTAGTGCCTATCCAATTAAGTCGTTCGATGGTTCACATTGATGAAACTCTAATGTACTTAGAACATATGTTCTGGTATAATCAAAACATGGAACCATATACACAACCCGCTTTGGATTTCGACAGGAAGATGGATTACCCTCTTCAGCTTTCCCCCCGCCAGCTGCACCTGGTGATCGCACCGCATCGTGCCCAGCGCCAGATGATGACCATCCTGACCGCCCGCCTGGCGGTGAGCGGTATGGTGCGCCTGGTGGATGCCGGCAACTGCTTCGATGGTTATGGCCTGGCGCGCCAGCTGCGCCAGCAAACGTCATCCTGGCAGCTGGCGCTCGATCGGGTGAGCGTGGCGCGTGCTTTCACCTGCTACCAGGTGGAGACCCTGCTGAGCGAGTCGGTGGCAGACGTCTCGCCCGTGCTGGTGCTTAACCTGCTGGACACCTTCTACGATGAGAATGTGAAGCTGACCGAGCGGCTGCGCCTGCTGGAGGTGAGTCTGGCTGAGATTCTCCGCTTGTGCCGGATGGCTTCGGTGGCGGTGAGCGCCAGTCTGCCCACCCGCGACCAGCCCGCCGAGCTGCTCGAGAAGCTGGCAGAGTCAGCCGGGCAGGTGTGGAGCTTTGAAGAGCCTCAGCCCGCAGAACCACTGCGTTTATTTTAGGAGGTATTTCTATGGGACGTACACTTCCATCTGTTACCCAAGTTTTTCTGAAGGAGCAGGAGTCATTCCTGCGCTTCCGGCGCGCTTTGCGCCGCAGTGACCAAAAAGCGCTGGATGACCTGTTCGCGGCAGCCCACAAACACCTGGCAGCAGCGGCGTATGCCTCGCATGCGCTGCCGTTTGAGGTCTTCCTGCTCGCCATGCTGCTTGAAGAGCATAAGCAGGTGCTGCGCATGCGCTACTTGCTGAACCCCAGCGATGCGGCGGCCCTGGAGCAGCTGGAGCGGGGCGATTCCACCGCCTACCTGGATGCACTCAGCGCTGCAGCGGAGGCAAACATCTCTGCCCCACTCCCCGAGCCGGGTGAAGAGGCACCGGCTGACCCGCCTGCGGGCACAGACCAGCCGGCTGCAGGGCAGAATTTGATCAACTTCCATGGCTGAGCTGACGGGGTGGCTCTTGGACCTGTTCGCTGACACGCAGCCAGGGGTCGTGCTCTGGCTGTTGGGTGAAGACGGGCAGCGCCATCGCCTGACCCAGGATTTCCCGATCACCTTTTACGCGGCGGGTGAGCCTGCCCGCTTGCGCCAGCTGTGGCGCTTCCTGCAAGCCCAGCCGGAAAAGGTGGAGCTGAAGCGCACCGAGCGGCGGGATATCTTCGCCTCCGAGCCGGTGCCGGTGCTGGCGGCAACCATGGTCCAGACGGATGCTCAGCCTTACCTATTCCAGCGTGTAGCACGCGAATTCCCCGAGTTGCCCTATTACGATGCCGACCTGCCCCTCACCACACGCCACGCCGCCATTTATAACACCTTCCCGCTGGTGCACTGCCGGGTGGAGGTGGATGAGAAGGGGCGGGTGCAGGCCCTGCAGGCGCTGGACACGCCCTGGGAGCTGGACCCACCCGCGTCACCCTTACGCTTGCTGGCGATCGAGCCAGACGTAGACCCATCACACGCCACCCCCAAAAAACTGTATGTGCGCTCGATGAGCGTTTCCTACCGCTTCAGTCTGGACCGCCCCCGCCCGCTGCTGGTCAACCTGCGCGCCATCCTTGAACGCCAGGACCCGGACATCCTGATGACAGCCTGGGGAGATACCTGGCTGCTGCCGTACCTGATCGACCTGTCGGAGCAGTGGCATATCCCGCTGCCCTTGAACCGCGAGCCGGGCAGGGAGGTCATCCGAAAAGATGAGCGCAGCTACATGGCTTACGGGCAGGTGATCTACCGCGGCAGGCAGGTGCACCTGTTCGGGCGTTGGCACATCGACGGCTGCAATGCCATGCTGTTCCACGACTACGGGCTGGAGGGGGTGTACGAACTGGCGCGGGTCACGGCCCTGGCTGGGCAGGTGGTGGCGCGCGTTTCACCGGGCAGTGGCATCTCTGCCATGCAGATGGTAACCGCCCTGCGCCTGGGGATCATGGTGCCGTGGCACAAACAGCAGGCTGAGCGTCCCAAAAGCGCCTACGAGATGATGCAGGCTGACCAGGGAGGACTGGTCTACCAGCCGTTGATCGGTTTGCACCGCGATGTGGGAGAGGTGGACTTCATCTCGATGTATCCGAGCATCATGCGCCACTTCAATATCTCCCCCGAGACGGTAGTTGACCCGAATACCGTGGGCAGGGATCAATACGCCCGGCTGGAACGGGTCTCTGAGCTGGGCTTGTGGATCGACCAGGAGACCTCCGGACTGATCCCCCAGACGCTGGGGCCACTGCTGGATAAGCGCCTGGAGCTCAAGCTGCGCCTGGCAGAGCTGCCTGCCTGGGACCCGCGCCGCCAGACTTACCAGGCGCAGGCGACGGCGCACAAGTGGCTGTTGGTGACCTGTTTTGGTTACCTGGGCTACAAGAATGCCCGTTTTGGGCGCATCGAGGCCCATGAGGCGGTGACGGCCTACGGGCGCGAGATGCTGCTGCGCGCCAAGGAAGCCGCTGAAGATTTGGGTTTTACCGTGCTGCACATGTACGTGGATGGGCTGTGGGTGAAGAAGAAGGGCCTGGCAAAAGTGCCCGACTTTCAGCCGCTACTGGATGAGATCACCAACCGCACCGGGCTGCCGATTGCCCTGGATGGGATCTACCGCTGGGTGGCATTCCTGCCCTCACGCATGGATGAGCGCGTGCCGGTGCCCAACCGGTATTTTGGTGTTTTCCAGGATGGCTCCCTGAAGATGCGTGGCATAGAAGTACGACGCCACGACACGCCCACCTGGGTATCGGATGTGCAGATGGAGATCATCGATACCCTGGTGCGCACCTCCAATGTGGATGACCGCTCCACGTACCTGCCCAGGATATTAAAGCTGCTGCGCAAGGCACTGACCAGGCTGCGCACGAGCAGCGTGCCGGTGGAGGACCTGCTGGTCTCACTGACGTTGAGCCGCGAGCTGTCGGAGTACCGCACCCCATCTCCGGCTGCACGGGCGGCGGCACAGCTGGCGGCGATAGGGAAGAACCTGCGTCCCGGGCAGCGCGTGCGCTTCGTGTACACGTTGGGTGAGCCTGGGGTGCACGCCTGGGACCTGCCGGAGCCTGTGGATGTGCGCAGTATTGATCACGAGCGCTACCGGGTGCTGCTGATGCGCGCCGCGTCTGCCATCCTGCAGCCGTTTGGATTACAGGAAGAAGACTTGAAGACCAGGGTATTTGCCGATGCCAGGGATGTAACCTTTTTTACATCGGTGTATCTAAATGTTTAGCGTCAGAGATTGCACTGAAAAACCAATTGAATAGAGTGTAAAAAAGGAGAAAAATAATGGGTTTCGCACGTTTTATGTCTTCGTTGTCGGGTCGTTTGCTCCGCATTCTGGCGGGGCTAGCATTGATCATTATGGGTCTGGTAGTGGTGACAGGTATCGGAGGAATTATTCTCGCAATCGTCGGGATGGTGCCTCTGGTGGCGGGTTTGGGCAATTTTTGCCTCTTCGCCCCCTTGTTTGGAGGGCCGTTATTGGCTAAGGATATCAAGCAAGATTAAATGTTTCTCACCGAGTGGGCAGGTTATCCTGCCCACTTTTGGATTAAATATAGGGTAAAATTGCTCACCAGAAAGGAGGAAAACATGAAACTATATGTCGGTCAGGCAGCCCCCGATTTTACACTGCCATCCCATTTGGACAAGGACATCCAGCTGAGTGATTACCTGGGGAGAAACGTTGTTCTGGTGTTTTTCCCCGAGGCATGGACACCCGTCTGAACGGGCCAGATCCCTTCATACGAAGCCGATAAAGGCAAGTTCGAGGGATTAGATGCCCAGGTCTTGGGCTTAAGCGTAGATCATGTTCCCTGCCTGAAAGCATGGGCGGAGTCTTTGGGTGGAATAAATTACCCATTAATGAGCGATTTTTGGCCGCATGGTAGGGTGGCGAAAATGTACGGAGTATTCCGTGAGCCCGATGGTTATACCGAGCGTGCTATTTTCGTCATCGATAAACGTGGCTACATCCGCTATATCGATATCCACGATATCGATGACCAGCCCGACAATGACGTCGTGCTGGAAGTGCTGCGGCGCATCGATCCCGAGGCTGCCCTGCGTAGCCCAGCGCCTCCTCCGATCAATTTGGAAGATGTTCAATTACCCCACGGGGGCGTGGTGATGTATTGTACTCGTTGGTGCCCGGGATGCCGCCGGGCACGCGCCTGGTTCCTGGCGAATAACATCGAATACACCGAGGTGGATATTGACGTCACCCCAGGGGCTGCTGAACAGGTGAAGAAATGGGCCAACGGCACCCGCACCACCCCAGCTTTCGATATCGAGGGAACCATCCTGATCAACT
>JBGOYO010000136.1:0-7501 GCA_041479715.1 Anaerolineae bacterium | reverse complement strand
CAGCGGGGGGATATACCCTATCAAGTCTTGCCCTCTTTGATATGTTCCCCCAAACCTACCATATCGAGAGCATCAGCTTGTGGGATAAAAAATAATAAAAAACAGGGATGGCAAGATTGAGATCAAGCCATCCCAGATTGATGGAGAATCTTACTGCCGAATGGTGAGCGGCAGGAATATAAATTGTCCCAGTGCGATGGTGGACTCATATTCAGACGTACCACATGGGCCGGTTACCGTCAGATGGACAGGATACCTGCCAAGAGAAGTATATAAATGGGTTGGAGATGGATCGGCACTTGTTGAGCCATCGCCGAAAACCCACTGGTAGGCGAGCGGTTGGGTGCCTGCGCTCAGGTTGGTGAAACTCACCGCCAGGTCGTCATTCTGCCAGGTAAAATAGGCTGTCGGAGCAATGCAGGTGGTGGTCACCTGGTCGGTGAAGCTGCCTGAACCACACAAGTCCATGGCATTGAGGGTGACATCATAAATGGCAGGCAGGCTGTAATCGTGGACCGGGGAAGGGAGTGTGCTGGTAACGCCATCACCAAAATCCCACAAGAAGCTGAGAGAGAACCTCCCGCTGCTCTGGTTGGCAAATGTGACGGTTAATTCCTGGTCCAACCAGGTGAAGGCAGCCTGGGGTGCGGAACAAACCGCGCTAACCGTGTGACTTACCCAGGCAGTGCCGCAGAGATCAGCAGCGTTCAAGCTGACGACGTAGTCACCAGGTAAGGTGTAAACATGTACAGGTGAGATTTCGGTGCTGGTGATGCCATCACCGAAGTTCCAAATGTAATCCAGGGGGGTGCTGCCGGCGGTTTCATTGGTGAAGGTGAAAACCAGCTCTGAGCTGACCCAGGAAAATTCAGGAGCAGGGGGAGGACCGTTGATGACGCTGGTAACCGACAATTCAGCTGTCAGTTCCTCACCGGTGGTGAGTAAGGCTGTATTCGTGATCGGTACACAAGCTGCTGCGGTCGGTGTGACATCAAAGGTGATTGTGATTGGATTATCGATAAAAATATCGCCATCCCAGGTGACTTCTCCATTCGAGAAATTAACCGTACCGGAGGAAGCCCAAGCCGAACCAGGAACAAAGCTTGTCTCTGCTGGTATTGGATCGCTGATATGATTATTGGGAACATTGACGATTGTATTGAGGTTGATTGAGTAAGTAAAAGGGTCATAGGGGTTTACACTTGCTGGCGCAGTCTTCTCACCTTTTACAGGGTTAACACGTTGAGTGTAGATATCCTCCTGACTACGGCGCGTGTCCACCCAGGCGGGGTAGACAAAATCATTGGTTGCCGCCAGGCCGCTGTAATCACCGATGAAGGGGGTACTAAAGCCACCGATGCTTGAGTCTGCAGTGACTTCACTCATGCGCTGGTTGGGACTGAAGGTGAGACCACCATCGGTTGAAACGGTTACGTATTCATCATAAAGCAGAGGTGTGACCAGCGGCGTGGGGTCGAGGCGGGAATCGAACCAGCCTACGTAGAGTTTGCCGTTGGGGGCAACATCTGCCCAGGGGAAAAATTGGTGAGCATGATTGTAAAGTGGGTCATCGTTGATGCGAGCCGGATTGCTCCAGGTGGAACCGCCATTGGTCGAACGGGTGAAGTAGATATCCGCATCACCGTTGCGATAATCGCTCCAGGCGACGTAGAGATTACCGTTATTCTTGTCCACCGCTATGGTTGGGAAGGAGTTATCGCGAAAATCGCCACCGGGTAGTGGGCTGGGGATATCATAGACCGAGGCGACCGGGAAAGGTGTGCCGAAAGACTGACCGCCGTTGATTGATCTCGCCATGCGAATCCCACCGGTATCATAATTAAACCAGGCGACGTAGATCACGCCAGCGGGCCCAACGACAGGCAAAGATCCCTGGCTAGAATCGTAGCCTGGGCCACTGATTTGGTTTGGAATGGAGAAAGTTGCACCCCCATCGGTGGAGCGAGAGAAATAAATGGGAGTGCCGTTGTTACCGAAATTGGTCCAGGTGACGTAAACGTTACCATCATATGGGCTGCCGGTCGCGTCAACAGTGATGTAATCCTTATCCTGGAATTCCGAGGCTGAATTCCAATCCACCACCACTGGGTCTTGCCAGGTAAGACCGCCGTCGGTGGATTTTGAGACTGCAACTCCACCATCGTTGGTGGAGCGGTTGAAAGCGATGTATGAATAATAGACATTGTTGATATCGTGGATGGCGATGGCAGGGTCACCCGCGGCAAATGTGTTGGGGATGGTGGAGATATCGATGATGCCATCACCAGGCCAGGTGTTGCCTCCATCGAAACTGACGTAATAGCCGGCGCGTACGTCGTGTTCGGGAGGTGGCTCGACGCGTAAGCGGTAGTCGTTGGAGGTGGCAATGATGTGATTTGGATCCGACGGGTTGACGTCGATGCTGGGCTCATTCTGGGCCTGGGTGGTTTGATCCTGGTTGCAGAGGACGTTCGGACCCAGGGGGACATCTCCCAAAAAGCTGAACAGATGGTCAAAAGTACCTGGAAATGCTAGTGGTTGGAATGGAGTTGGGTTGGTCCAGGCTGGGTCGATGACCACGACACCTGAGAGCTTATCCCAAAATTCGGGGTTATCACGCGGTGATGGAGGGGCGCTTAGCGCGGGATGCCAGGAAGTGAAAATGAGAACGAAACCCAATGCGACCAGAATGAGCATGATGCTGCGGAATTGACGTGACATATGGGGAGCCTCCAGAGGGGATCAAGGAATTCTTGAATTGTAACGTCGAAATGCATTTATATGATTAATAAAAGCTGGTATGTATCCTGCACAATAGGTTTGGAAATTCCTGCATGAATCCTCTTGACCTAGAACAAATGTTCTGATATAATGTAAATGATGGTAATTAGGTAAAGTTGGCGGAGGTTTTGGAATGAATATTGGAATGTTGTGGTATGACAATGATAACAAGTCTGACCTGGCGACCAAAATCAAGAGGGCAGCAAATTATTACCAGATGAAGTACGGAAAGGAGCCCAATTTGTGCCTGGTGCACCCAAGGACGCTGGGCAACACCTCCTGGAAAAGCGCAGGGATTGAAGTGCGAGCAACGCGTTCGGTGCTACCCAACCATTTTTGGCTGGGGGTCAATAATAATGGAAACCCGGTTAAATCGTGAGCTCGGTCACCAACAGCTCAAGGGCCAAATCGGCATCCATTTGACCGGTTTTAATCGCTTCATCAAGCTCCAATAACCGATGATAAATATAATCCGTGAATTTAGAGGTAAAGTGTGCCGCACTATCCAGCGCATATTTAGCGGGGTAATAGCTGATTTTCAATGATTTCGGAATGTCATTGATGGTTCCGTGAGTGTCAATGATTTCCCTGGCGATAATCAACAACCGGATTTGATAAACAATACTTTGAAAGATGCGCAGGGGGTCATCTTCCTGTAGGCTGCGGTGGAGCAGAGCCTGTGCCTTTTGTGGGTTCCGGTCACGGAGGGCATTCACCAGCTCAAAATCACCAATTTTAGCTGTCAACGGCGTAAGGTGCTCAACCTCATCCAAATCCACCGGGCGGGCGTAGTTGACGTAGGTGAGGAGCTTGGTGATTTCCTGTGAAGCCAGGCGCGAGTCGTCACCGATTTGATTAGCCAGGGCAACGGCAGCTTGGGGTGTAATCTGCCCACCTTCCAATTTCACATGCTCCTGGATCCACTTTACCATTAATGCACCGGCGGGCTGGGGATGGTGACGCATAAAAACACGCTTCGCCTGCTCGGGTGAGGCGGCCCATTTTTCGAGCCAGTTCAACCGTCCATCTTTTCGGTCCCGGTCACTGGTCAAAAATTCATATTCAACCAACACTAATTTTGAGGTGGGTTTTTCTGCTGCCAGGAAGCTGATAAATTCCTCCTGGTCTTTCTTATCTTTTATGCGGGAGGTCGGGTGGCTGAGAATGACAAGTCTTTTGGTGGCGAGGAAAGGCACCGTCGCTAGCGCATCTTTTAACTGGGATAATGAGGATGACCTGCCATCCAAGCGGGTGGTATTCATCCCGGCGATATTGACGTCACCGAGACGGCTGACTATTTTTGCGATGGATTCATTGATGGCAAATTCATCATCGCCATCAAAGATGTAGATTTCAGGACCTTCCTCGGTCACACCTAACCTCGAGTTTGGATGCGATGAAAAGTTACATTACCCTGTTCATGATGGGTGATGGAGATGACCTCGAGCGAGCCTGGGTCACCGGAGGTGGTCACGCGCCGCTGAAGCTCCAAACCCAGAGGCTGCGAGACAATCAGGGCGATGGTTGCCAGGACGGCGGCGAATGGTAAGCGTGCAAGCTTATCCAGCCACCTCTTACCGCTGCCCAGCATGGATGCTGCACCAGCTAAACCAGCGAGGGCTCCGGCAGTGGCAAAGTTGGTTCCACAGTTGGGATGGACCGCCAGCTGGCGCTCACCAGCCCGCAAGCGCGCAATGGCTTCCTGGACGGCTGCGTGGAGCAACTCGGCGGGGACATTCCCAATGATCCAAAAACCGCTAATATCGGAGTGCCCAACCAGCATGGTGTGGGGGAGATAGTTAGCCAGAACGTGCAACGTGGCGTGCTCCAGACCGTGATTACGCCGGATGTGCGATATCAACGGCAGATCGAGAATATTGGAATTATTGAGTGCCTCAAGCTGTTCCATGGACACCTCCTGTCCGGGATGATTATACCAGTGCACATCGAAGCACCTTGAAAACGCAGAATATGAGGTTTATTTCCACTCAGTCAGTCTGATATATAGATTAGGTGATCAGGCACTCAGGTAATTTGGTAATTAGGGACCAGGGTGAAGTGTAGTTCGATTGAGCATTGAATGATTATTATGGTTGAGAATATACGAATCCACGACAATCACGCAGCGCCCATCATTAACCTGGCCGCTTTGCGACCGATTTCGACGGCGAAGTTGGTGCCCCGATCCCATGGATAGACCTGGCTCATGCTGGCGAAATACAGCCCAGGAATGGGCGTCTGGATATCCGGGATGTTGCGTGAATGGTTAAGCAGAGGTACGGGCTGGGCATAATTGGTGCGGTACAACCACGTCTTGTTAACCCAGCCAGGCCCAAATTTTGGATTGAACCGACTGATGGCCGGCAGGAAACGCTGCAGCAGCTCATCCTGGCTCAGTTTGAAATACTCATGGTCTGTTTCGAGATAGTCACCACAGTAGACGATATGGTCGCCGCCAAAATGCTCGGGTGAGACGAAGTTGGTGTGTTCGACCAATGCCAGGAAGGGGAAACCGGCTGATTTAGGCAGGTTATACCAGTAATAACCCTGTTCGGAAAGCTGGTGTTTCAGCGAAAGGGTCATTACAACCGCTCCCATGGACTTCAACTCGAGCAACCCCTGGAGGTAACCGGGTGGAAGGGCAGGGGCGAGGCGGGCGAGCAAGTTGGGTGCAGTGGTGACCAGGCACTGGTCGAAATGCAGCTGACCCTCGTGGGTGATAAGGTCGATACCGCCTGTGGGAGCGGTAAGGATTTGTGATACTGGGGAGGAAAGTTTTATCGTGACGCCCAGCTCACGCAAGGTCGCGGCAAAGTGATCAGCGAATGCCTGAAAGCCACCTTGATATGTGCCCAGGTGAGTGGTACGGGCTTTGAGACGCGCCCACATCCAGGCCATATTGACCTGCCTGGCGTAGCGCTCGCCAAATTTACCGACCATCAGGGGCTCCCACATCAGCTCATAGACACGGTTACCAGCCCAACGACGCATCCAGGTGTCCACAGTGTGCTGTTCGAGGGTCTTCCAATTGTTTGTCAGGCGCAGGAATAGCCCGACCAACCCGAATCGTGCCTTATTGACGCCCCAACCCAGACCTGGAAAGAGGATGGCTTTCAGGATCGAATCGAATGGATAGAAACGGTCTTGGTAATACATGACCGTATAAGGGCGGGGGAAGATCACCTGATCACGCCAGCCCAGCTCGTCGATCAAGCCCAGTATGTGACGGTCGGAGGCAAACCAGTGGTGGTAGTACTGCTCTACTGACCAATCCCAATGCGGTTCTTTGAAGCCACCTGCCAGTCCACCTACCTGGGATGAGGCCTCATAGATTGTGACCTGATGCCCTTGCCGGACGAGGTCATATGCGGCAGACATGCCTCCGAAGCCTGCCCCCAGGATCGCAATCTGCCTCATGGAGAGTTGATGCCTCCTTCTTGGACAGGCTCGTCTCTCGGCTGCATGGCTTGGGACCAGGAGATGCCTTCCCGAACCATGTAATAAATACCGAGGGCGGTGACGGGGAACCACAAGGCAAAATGGAGCACGAAGGTGTAGCTGGCGGCAATCTCACGCGGAATATTATAGGCTTGCAGCACTGCGATACCGGGCAGGTCGAAGGTGCCCAGATAACCCGGAGCGGAGGGGATGGTAGTGGCCAAATTGACGACGCCGTTCATCAACATCAAGGCAAAGAAGCTGACTGAAAAGCTGAAGGCATGCATGACAAACCAATATTTGACCGTCTCAAGCAGCCAGATCAGGACTGAGGTGAAAAAGACCATCAGCACATCGAGAGGGGAGCTGAGAGACTTGAGGCCTTCGAGGAAGCGCCGGCTAACCCCGAGGGTTTTCTCACGGATGCGGACCGGAGCGAGATGCTCGACCAGCCAGGTTACGAGTCGGTCGGTGGGGGCGGGGAACATGGCGGCAACAAGGAAAACGGCTAACGCGCCAAAAAAGGCAACACTCCCCCAAATGGCAACCTCTCGAATGCCAATTTTTATCCCGGCGATATCAATGGAAACACTGGTGAGGCGGGTTAACTCAGCCAGGTTTACGAAGACAAAGGCGAGCATGACAATGCCATCAAATACACGCTCGATGATGATCGTTGCCAGGGAGGCTGAAATAGCAACTCCTTGCTGGCGTTTGAGTAACACTGCTCGCAAGACCTCGCCTGCACGGGCGGGGAAAATATTATTCGCAGCATAACCCATCGTGACGATTGGAAACATGGTGCGGGTGGGGATGACTTTAAGTGGACGCAGGAGGTAATGCCAGCGCCAGGAGCGGACCCATAAGGCGACAAAATATACTGCCACACCGGGTATCAGCCACCAATAGTTCGCCTCAATCAAGACCAACCACAACTGGGAGAAGTCAATTTTTCTTAATACCAGATAGAGGAAGAAGGCGCTGATGGCCAGGCCAAACCAGAATTGCCAGCGTTTCATGGCAATCATTCTACCATACCGATTATTTTTGACATGTTGATGGCAAACCTCTCAAGAAAGAACGATTAAAATTAATAAACGCAATGATCTCGAATATGTGACAATTCGCACATAGCTCAATGGGAGGCTCATCACCAGGAATGGTAGCTGGGTGGATTATAATTTTCGATATGAAGACCAGGATCGTGATCGCTGGGATCGTTGTGATAGTGCTTATAGCAGCCGGGGGTGTCATTTTCGCCTGGAACGCCAGGCCGCGGTTG
>JBGOYO010000135.1:0-7514 GCA_041479715.1 Anaerolineae bacterium | reverse complement strand
TTTGCGAACCATGGATTAGAGGTGGTGGGTGTGGATATCAATCCCCAAGTACTCTCAACGCTCCGGAATGGGGAGCTCCACATCAGCGAACCGGGTCTGCACTCTCTGGTAAAAGGAGCCCTGAATACAAACCGCCTGACGATCAAAGAAACCCCGGTAGAGGCGGATGCGTTTATCATTGCTGTCCCAACACCTTTTTATGAAGATCAGCGGGGAACTTATCGAGACCTTTCGTACCGACTGGCGGATATGCGTGCAGTGGAAGTAGCGACAGAATCGATTGTGAAACACCTTCGTCCGGGGAATCTGGTCATTTTGGAGTCGACCTCACCGCCTCTGACGACAGTGGAGCTGGTGCGACCGATTCTTGAGCGGTCGGGGCTGAAAGCCGGCTCTGATTTTCACCTGGCTTATTCACCGGAAAGAGTGCTGCCGGGGAAAATCCTCCAGGAGCTAACAGAGAATGCCCGCGTGATTGGGGGGATTGATAAAGCATCGTCTGAGGCTGGAAGAGATTTATATGCCCATTTTGTAAGAGGGGAGATTGTATTGACCGATGCGACCACGGCTGAGATGGTGAAATTGATGGAAAACACCTACCGTGATGTTAATATTGCTATCGCCATGGAATTTTCCAGGCTCGCTGAGCGATTTGGCGTGGATATTTGGGAGGCGATTAACATTGCCAATCGCCATCCAAGGGTGAAGATACTTAATCCGGGCCCGGGTGTAGGAGGTCACTGCATCAGTGTCGATCCGTGGTTCCTGGTTGAGGCGGCTCCAGACTTGACTGAGCTTATCACCGCTGCCAGGCACGTCAATGATCGGCAACCCGGGTTCGTCGTAAACCTTGTAAAACGCGCTGTTGGCAATGAGCTGAACGGGATACGGATAGCCGCGCTTGGATTAGCATTTAAACCGGATGTGGATGATCTACGCGAAAGCCCGGCGATTGAGACAGCCAGATTACTCGCTGACGCTGGAGCAACGGTACGTAGCTATGAACCTTATAAACCAAACCATGTTGTTCCAGGAGTGAGCGCTGCGCTCACAATTGAAGATACCATACGAAATGCACAGGTGCTGTTGTTATTGGTCGGCCATCGAGAGTTGAAAGAGCTGGATCCAATGAAGGTAAAGAAGATAACCTCAGCTCAGTGGGCAATCGATACCGTCGGAGGCTGGGATAGGCAATTGTGGACTGAAGCGGGTTTCAAGTTCACCAGATTGGGTGATGGCAAGAATGTGCTTTAAAGCATCGTAGGCTACCCTCGAGTGCGGTGATGCAAGCTCTCAAAAACTATTCCGTATGAGGCACGCTATATATTCCAGGTTGGTGTATGGGCGGAAAATTCCCTTGTTGGGCGGTTTAGCATATTATATATTGAAACTTTTAGGGATAGAAATACCGCGCAGGGTCTCCATTGGAGATAACCTGGAGTTAGCTCATGGCGGTTTTGGGGTGGTGATCCATCCATCCACTACGATTGGCAGCAGGGTAAAGATTTATCCAGGAGTGACATTGGGTAGAGCGGATATTTACCGCCTGGCGGTGCAATCTGGTTTTAAGGGCATTGTAGTCGAAGACGACGTTATCCTGTGCGCAGGGGCGAAAGTTTTGTGCAAGGAAGGCATTCTCAGGATTGGACAGAGAAGCGTTATTGGTGCGAATGCGGTCCTGATGGTGACTACCGGGAAGAACGAAATTTGGGCGGGTATACCTGCCAGACGTGTAGGGATGCGAGATGTCGAGTAATAACATGAGAGCCAGGATCTGTGTGATCCCCAACGTGAACAAGGTTGGGGGGATGGGCTCTTTCCGTGGGAGGCTTGCACAGGGATTTAAGCAGCGGAGTATAGACGTAGCAAACAACCTCGGAGATACACCATACGATGCCATTCTAGTCATCGGAGGCACACGCAACCTGGCGGGTATATGGCGCGCAAAACAGCGTGGCGTGCGTGTGGTGCAACGTCTGGATGGAATGAACTGGATCCATCGCAAGAAGAGAACCGGCTGGCGACATTTCCTCCGGGCAGAATATGGCAATTTAATCCTTTCGCTCATCCGTTCGCGATTGGCAGACCAAATCATCTATCAGAGCGAGTTCTCTCACCAATGGTGGGAGCGTGAATATGGGAAGACCCCGATCCCATGGGCTGTGGTGCTCAATGGAGTTGATCTGCAGCGCTATAACCCCGTTGGTGAAGGAGATCCACCGGAGGATTACGATCGAATATTAGTGGTGGAGGGCGCACTCGGTGGTGGCTATGAAACGGGTCTGGAGATTGCCATCCATATGGTAGAGAGATTGGGTAATTCCTATAACCGCAAGGTCGAGCTTGCAGTTGTTGGGCGCGTTACGCCAGCTTTGGAACAAGAATGGACCAGCAAGACGGCGATTCAGGTGAAGTTCACCGGACAGGTGCCCAGTGAGCTGATCCCCGAGATAGACCGGTCAGCGCATGTACAATACGCAGCAGACTTGAACCCGGCTTGCCCTAATTCAGTGATCGAAGCTTTGGCATGTGGCTTGCCAGTAGCATCGTTTGATACGGGTGGGCTGCCCGAAATTGTCACTGAGGGCGCGGGTCAGCTTGTGCCGTATGGGGGAGACCCGTGGAAGTTGGACCCACCGGATATCGACGGACTTGCCAAAGCAGTAGTCTCAATTTTGGAGGATCAGGCTGGCTATCGTGCTGCAGCCAGACGAAGAGCTGAAAATGCATTTGGACTGGACAGAATGGTCGATGGTTACCTGAGTGCGATGAAACTATGATGGGTGACACTTTTCCTGGTCGAGTGGGTCTGCAACAACGCGTGCTCCCGTCATATCGAGCGGTGTTTTTCGACCGCCTGGCGGAGAAGTGCCAGGGTGGATTAAGTGTGTTTGCCGGCGAACCCCTTCCTGGTGAAGGGATAAAATCTGTCGATAAGTTGCAGACAGCCCAGTATGTAAAGACGAAAAACCGTTACTTCGGCAATCCAGCCTCTTCTATGTTTGTATGCTGGCAGCGTGGATTTCTGCAATGGCTGGAAGACTGGCAGCCGGAAATCCTGATTGTGGAAGCCAACCCGCGCTACCCCACAACACGTAAAGCCATCGAGTGGATGCAAAGCAACGGGCGTAAAGTGATTGGCTGGGGGCTGGGAGCACCACCAATCCATGGACCCCTGACAGGCTTGCGCCAGAGAGAGCGGTTGAGCTTGCTACGCTCGCTGGATGCCGTCGTTGCATACAGCCAGCAGGGAGCAGAGCAGTACCGGCAACTCGGCATAGCCCCAGAGCGGGTATATGTGGCGACCAACGCGGTTGAACCAGCACCGACGACGCCACCTCCACCCAGACCAAGCCGTAAAGAGGGGCAGGCAACCGTTTTATTTGTGGGGCGATTACAGACCCGTAAACGGGTGGATTTGCTTATCAAAGCCTGCGCAGGCTTACCCGAGGGGCTTCAGCCGCGTTTGGTCATCGTCGGAGAAGGACCTGGGAGGGGAGAATTTGAACATCTCGCTCGACAGATCTATTCAGCGGCGGAGTTCGTAGGTGAAAAGCATGCTGCTGAGCTAGATCCATACTTCGCCAAAGCTGACCTGTTCGTCTTACCCGGTACAGGAGGCCTCGCCATCCAGCAGGCAATGGCGCATGGGCTGCCGGTGATCGTGGCACGCGGGGATGGCACGCAGGATGACCTGGTGCGAGCTGAGAATGGTTGGCAAGTTCCGCCGGATGATCAGGTAGAATTTACTAAGGTTTTACAACTAGCGTTATCAGATCGGGACAAGCTTCAGGAGATGGGAGATGCTTCCTACCGCATCGTGAGTGAAGAGATCAATGTTGATAAAATGGTGGAAGCGTTTGTCAGTGTATTAAATTCATTAAAAAGACAATAACTGAAGAATTCCGGATAAGTGGGTGGGAAGACATCCTTCCAATTTAATTGTATCCTGCATGTTTATGCTGGATACTTTAGTATTACCCGGGTATACCTGCCAGGGAAACTTTCAATGGCTAATGAGCCGCCGATAATCGCCATCAACGTGCTGTGCATCGCTAATCCCTGCCCGCGAACATTCCCATTTTTCGAGGAGGGATCAAAACCAATCCCATCGTCCTGAATGCTGATCACCAGTCTATCCTGCCAGGTGATATCTATCCGTAGGTTTATTGGAGAATCAGATTCTGACCGACGACCATGATGGGCAGCGTTGCGTACGGCTTCTCTGGTAGCGTGGTATAAGACGTTCGATACATACGGCGTGAAGGTATTTGTATTTTCCAATACATTTTCAGCCATCTGCCAGCTCAGCGCATTGAAATATGGACGGTATTCATTTTCAATAGTCACATGCAGCGCATTGATCAAACCCCGTTCGGTGAGCTCCGGCTCGATAATGACAGGCAATTCATGCATCAGATCGGTCAGTTGGTGGTGGATCTCACCCATTTCTTGCACGGCGCCATCCGTATTTGGAGAGCCGGTGGATAACTTGATCATCACTGATTGCAAACGTGGCAGGATATCATCGTGGAGAGTGCGCCGGGTTTGTTGATCAACCACCCTCGTCTCAGACAGTCGCTGACGCTCCAGCTCCATCAAGCGATGGGCTAACACGTTACTGGCTTTGCTGTCTATCAGGCGTTCGCCAACCGTCCTGGCAATTTCGACTTCTTCCTGGGTGAACAGGCTTGAATTTACCTTCTCACCCAAGACCAATGCACCGATCAATCCACGCTCGCTCCATAAGGAAATGGCCAAAGCATTAAGTCCGAAATATCCAGATTCTGGCAAAAGGAGAGGGGTAAATCCAATATTGTTATTGATAGACCGTTGGACCTCCAGCTGGAGGGATTTAGCCTCATCCTGCCCGATGTTGTCAGGATAAGAAATAGGGCTACCGACCAATGGTCCAAAGATACCCATGGGGACCAGGAATGCCTGCCTGACCCCGAGAATATCGGCACAAAGGGCATGAAATGCACCTGTGATTTCGAGGTTATAGCTGTCTGGATTTTGGAGGATCAGCTGATCGTATAGGTGCTGACTGGTAATAAACGGGTGAAGGCTTCTAAGGTAGTGCTCCTGTTCTATAAATGAGCTCCAACCCAGGATGGCATAGATGCCGGTGATCAAAATAATGCTTAATATAAGGATATAGATTGGCTCCAGGTGATAAACCAAAGCCCATGAAACGATCACCCCAAAACCGAGTGAGAGGATAATTGCCCATTTCCAATAACGTTTCA
The DNA here is from genome assembly GCA_041479715.1 of Anaerolineae bacterium. Taxonomy (GTDB): domain Bacteria; phylum Chloroflexota; class Anaerolineae; order Anaerolineales; family UBA4823; genus FEB-25. The sequence continues at coordinate 2,265 of JBGOYO010000135.1, read as the reverse complement.
AACCCTGGCGAGGCAGTATTTTCCCGGTGAAAATTTCGTAGGAGACAATCGCCTGCCCGACGGATACGATGGTAACAGCAATTAGCAAGTCTATTAACACGTCAAAACCAGAAATGATCAGGGCGAATTCTGCAGGGTTAATAATCTGATTGGCATTGTAGATGCCCCACAAGATGATACCGCCGACCAATAAACTGACCAACAACAAGGAGCTGGTGGCAACCAACAGCCAGGGTCTGGCGCGTTGGCGGGCGAGCTGCCCCATCAATCTTCCCGGGGCACCGGGATGAAGCAAGACATCCAGGGAGAAGCCGATGCACATGATCAGATAGAGCGGATAGACTACCATTAATACCGGGATACCGCCGATGGACAGTACCCCTCCCAGGTGAAATTGAATCAGCTGGTTGTAGCTGGGCAAAGCGTTGAAGAGCAGGATCAATCCGACTGTGCTGACAGCTAAAAGGGTGGCAAGGATGATCGGGATTTGGTGGCGCTCGTGGACAGCGCTGTGGGGGTCATCCCAATAACTGGAATACCATAACATGACGAGGTACCAGGCATAGGGCATGCTGAGGACGGGGATCCATCCGGTGCGCCACCACAGATCCATTCTGACGTCCGGCTGAAGCGGGCCCATCCCCAGAATTACCGTGTGGCTGAGGAAGAACAGGCTGCTCATCAACAAGCCCGCGCCTGCAACCCAGATCCCCAACGAGCGCCGTTCGGAGTTTAAAATAACGGTCAGACCCAGCCACAAAAGCAGGATGGTATTAAAAATCGAGACTGCCAGCGTGGCCCAATTTAGGGGAAAATCACTGGACATGGCTTTGAAACATCATCACGTAAAGGGATTGAGTCGGCATTGAAAAACCCAAGAAAGCTATTCCGTGACCATCTCACCATCATCATCCCAGGCAAGCAATTTACCAGTATGCAGGATGATCGCGGCACGGGTACGGGCAATTTTCTCATCGGTAGTGGATTGATTCAAGCCCCAGACACGGTATATTTGCCCATTAATCCGGCTTATGGTGCGTTTATCTCTGAAACCCATCCGGGCGGCGATCTGTTCGTTGGTCAAGCCATCTGCCAGCAGCCTGGCGACCTCGCGCTCGTTGGGCTCGAGTAGATCCAATGGATTATGCTCATCCTTCTCCTGCACTTCTTGAACACGTGCTGCAATTTCAGGGTCGACATAGTTGCCGCCATTTACTGCGTTATTCAACAACGGTATAAGCATGCTGGGAAGCAGATAATTGGATTTCCTGACGTAAACGTAATGGCTGAGGATACCGGAGCTGCGAAAATCTCTGAAGTATCTATCATCATCCTGGATGGAGTAAAAAGCTACGGGGAAACGCGGGAACTCGCGCCGGATGGCGACTGCGGCTTGAATGCCATTCATCCCACCGGCTAGCTGGACATCCATTAATATTATCGAATCAGCTTGATGGAGATCGGAGCTGAGGCAAAACTCGAGCACATCCTCCCCACGGTCGCATGTGAAGATCACACATACAACGCCCGTAGCCTCAAGCCCCGCCTTTAGGGCGGGGCTCAGGTGAGGATTATCTTCAACCAACAGAACGTTCAGCATGCTATCGAAATATCAGCGGTAACGCAAGGACTAAGAATATCGACCAGACCAGGTAGGCAGTTGTCGCCTTGCTGAATACATTTTGCAAGCGCTCATTCCAGAGAGATTCCTGCTTTCTAAATTGAGTATAAATCATGAATCCGAGTATGGCAATGTTGATGATGTTCCAACCTATTATCGTCAGGCGGTTTAGTGTGATCCCATCGAGAGCCGTGCGATAAACGACAGCCGATAAGGCGTACAGGCTGATGACCAGAGCCAGGATCGAGACCGCGATGATCCCTCGGCGGAGCCATACCTGCATCCTGGGAGAGAGCTCACTTAAATTAAGCGGGGTGGCGCCGATCAATAATCCAATGATGGCAAACTGCATGATGTTGTATACGATGAGCAGGTTGCGGTTCAGGAATGGTGCGGTAAAGTTGAATGGGATCACGAACAGATAAATTACCAGTACGAACAGGGTAAGTGGGAGCAATAGACGCATTATGGTAAACACGAATTTGCTCAACCCCTGGCTGAAGTCTTGGGCTTCGGGAGGCACATGAGGATCGTACATGGTGGCTATCGCCATGATCGGGATGAGACCAAAGCCACCTGCCGCGATCAGACGGATGACGATTTCAGGGAGGGTGATGTTCAAGGCGGCGAACATGCCGAGGGTA
>JBGOYO010000134.1:0-7581 GCA_041479715.1 Anaerolineae bacterium | reverse complement strand
CTCAGGGACTGTACCGGCATCAAGTTCTATGGATGTAACGCTTACCTTCTCTGCGACCGAAGCAGCTGGAATTAAGCAGCCGGGTGACTACCTGGCAACTTTACAAGTGAATGGTAGCCCAAGCCTTGACGTCCCGGTTGTGATGACGGTCAACGCACCCGCTACATGGGGTAAATTAGATGGTACAGTGACAGACCTTTGCACGGGAGAATTGCTTAAGGAAGTCGTGGTCTCAATCCCAGACGGCGTACCGATCACTGAAACAGTGACGAATGATACTGGTTACTACCACGTCTGGCTGGATCAGGGTACTTATGCTGTCAGCTATAACTTAGATGGATATGTCACCGCTGATGCGTCCCTGGAAGTACTGCCAGGTGAAACTACGACCCATGACGTTCAGCTGGTACCAAACCGAGCTTGTATCACGGTCGAACCGAAGTTGATCGAGGCGTATGTCGTTACCGGCACACAGCAATTCACTACCGACGGATTTGCAATCGGCAATATTGGTGCACAGGACCTCAACTGGGAAATCCGTGAAAAGGATGGAGGTTACTCTCCTGGTTCCTTTAAAGCTTCCCCAGCCGTAGCACCCTTACCAGCCGTAGCAAATCCTGGTACTTCATCCGTACTCAGCTTACCATCAACTTTTGGCACAGAGCTGATCGATCCCAACAGTCCGAACGCCTGGGTTGGTGCTACTCCATATCCACAGACGATTGTGCGCTACGCACAAGCACAATGCCCGGGTGACTACAATTCCTTCTACATCATAGCAGGTGTATCAAACGGTGCTCTCGTTTACAGCACACGCCGGTACGATGCGGACACCAACACCTGGACCACCCTGGCTGATATCTCTTCAACCACCACGGAAAATCCATCTGGTGTTTGCTTTGAGGGAAAGATCTACACTACCAGTGGTGGATATGGTGTAACGCAATTCAATATCTATGATATTGCCACCAATACCTGGGGCACTGGAGCGACATTACCTCGCTCTGCCGAAGGTGCTGCGATGGCAGGTTGGAATGGGAAAATCTACTTAATCGGTGGTGACGATGATTATTCTCCTGGGACTGGTGTTTCGGACCAGGTCAACATTTATGATATCGCCACGAACACCTGGATCGGTACCGGTGCTCCCATGCCTATCGGTATTGGTAATATGGGTTTCGTCCAACTCGGACAAAATGTGTTTATCGTTGGTGGCTGGTGGTCATTGCTGTCGCCTACTACCAACTCGGACATGACCCTGAAATATGATATCGAAGCTAACGTCTGGGAGGAAGGTCCCACTTTCACACCTGCCAAAGCTGACTTCCCCATTGCTGCGACCAGTCAGTATCTTTATGCAATGGGTGGAGATGCGAATGGTGGCGCATTCTTTGACTCGACAAACACAGTTTGGAGATATGACTTCAATGCATGGCCAGGCGGTGCGTGGGAAGATGTCGGTGATCCACTACCATACCCGTTAAGTGCGATGAACGCTGGCTTCACCACTGATTCAATCACTGGCGGAGAAGTATGGAATGTAGGTGGATTAGAAGGCGCAACCTTCACATGGCATGCTGATAACTTGTATCGCGCAGCTGAACCGCCATGGTCACCTACTCCTGCCGATGTACCGTGGGTATGGGAATCACCTATCACGGGGACATTGGTTCCAAACAGCTCTCAAGATGTTGGTGTATACCTGACTGCGATGAGCGACACTGTGCCATTACCACTGGGTACTTACACAGCTACATTACGAATTGTCAACAATGATTCTGTAGCTGGGGCTCAAAATGTAACGGTGATCATGCACATTGTCCCTATGCTATTCAAACCAGATCCTGGGTTCACAACCAATTCACCGGTGATGGTTGGCACGCCAATGGAATTCACCAACACAACGAAACCAGGCGTCCCGCCCGATACGACATTTGAGTGGGCCTTCGGTGATGGATCTACATTTGTGAGCAACACATGGGAGCCAGTTTCCCATACGTACGCCACATTTGGAACATTTACAGTGACACTGTCAGCATGTAACGATGCTGGATGCAATGTGTTTACTGCAGATGTGGTGGTTTTGCCGAAGGTAATCTTATTACCTTTGATCAACAGAAACTAACTTCTTCCCTATCCCTTGATCGTTCAAGGGTGAGAAAAGAAGCCTCATAAAGTTTGAGCCTGCGGGTGGAAACATCCGCAGGCTTTTCTTTTCAATGGGATATTAATGCTATACTTAAGCCCACTCCACAATTATCTAATGGATATAACGAATGTCAAAAAAGGCAACTAACCAGGACGATAGTAATTCTATTAAATATAGTAAAAAAGTCAACCCATCCGAGAAGCAGGAGAAATCTAGCGAAGATAACCTGGTAAATTCCCTGCGCTCGGATATGCTTCTGACCAGCAGTGCTTCCCCTACGGAAGATAGTTTTTTCCAAAAAATTAATCTAAAGTACTTGTTCGGAATTTTATTGACCCTTTTCATCATTATCTTCATTTGGTTCATGTTAAGCGGACCTGGTAGACCTATTTTAGAAAATGGCCTGTCCCTTATAATCCGGGCAGAAGCCACTTCCACACAGGCTGTAGTTTCCTCAATCGTTCTTCCAACTGCAACGCTACCCCAACCAAGTGATACACCTTTACCGAGTCCGACTATTCGCCCAACCAATACACCTATAGTGAGGATTGTCCCTACAAACACAAGGGCGCCTGCGACAACCACAATTACATCAGCACCTGGATGCCGGGACGCATTGACTATTACACTGGCAGACGTCGGACAGACGATCTGTGTTCAAGGTACAATATTAGAAACAGTTGAACGGCCAAATGCTTTTATGGTGCTATTCAATAAGCAACCCGGATCATTTTATTGGGTAACGTATGATTTGGTCTGGTCTAAAGCTGAACTGGATACCTGTTATCAAACCACCGGTACGATCGTACAGCTAGGCACAAGCCCAATCCTAAAATTTGACTACAGCAACCTTCCGGAGAGATGCCCTTAATGGCAAAAAAAATTAAATTTATCGTAAATCCTATAGCCGGTCAGGGATCTGGTAAGCTGGTTTACCCTGAACTTAAACAATTATCTGCTGACAATTCCATGGACTGCGATATTGTTAACACAGAACGACCTCGTCACGCGATTGATCTGGCTGAGGAAGCCGCCTCGGGTGGATATGAAACTGTAGTGGCAGTGGGTGGTGATGGAACCTCGAACGAGGTCTTAAATGGTTTGATGAAGGCCTGGAACAAAGGATATCGAGGCACTAAAATGGGCATCATTGGCATCGGACGGGGGAATGATTTCGCTTATGGATTTGGAATTCCTTCCGGTTTACAGCCTGGTTTTCAGATAATTCTGGATGGTCAACATCGCTATATGGATGTTGGATTTATCACCGGAGGTGATTATCCCGAAGGACGGTACTTTGGTAATGGTGTTGGAATTGGGTTTGATGCCGTGGTGGGTTTTGAAGCGATGAAACTTACTCATTTGCATGGTTTCATGAACTATGTGGTTGCAGCATTGATGACGATTTTCTTATTTTTCAACGCCCCGTTGGTGCGGATCGAACTTGATGATAAAGTTATCACTCAGCCTTCGCTAATGGTTTCGATTATGAATGGACGGAGGATGGGGGGTGGTTTTATGATGGCGCCAGATGCTAGAACTGATGATGGTATGCTGGATTTATGTATTGCGGGGCAATTAAGCAGGATCGGTATTCTCACCATGATCCCCAGATTTATGAAAGGCACTCAGGCCACTCAAGCGCAGATCAAAACAGCACGGGCTGCAAAAATACGCGTTACGGCACTCGAGGGGGTCTTACCGGCACACGCAGATGGTGAAACGATCTGCACCGCCGGGAAGGAATTACAGGTAGAAATGATCAAACAGCCGCTTGAAATCTTAACCGGAATCATCAATGCATGAATTTTCCGTATTCTATTATCACAAATTCAGTTAGAAGTCTGACTCGAATCATATGCGATGTAGATGACAGTCAATTAAGTCAGGTTCCTGAACATGGGCCGTTGATTATTGCCTGTAATCACATCAATTTTATGGAAGTTCCATTGGTGTTCACACATCTACAACCGCGCAAGGTAACTGCATTTGCCAAAGCCGAGACCTGGGATAACCCTTTGATGGGTTACCTTTTTGATCTCTGGGGTGCCATCCCGATACAGCGTGGTGAAGCTGACACTACTGCTTTCAGGATGGGGTTGAAGGCATTGGAAGACGGAAAAATTCTAGCCATTACACCTGAAGGCACGCGCAGCGGTAATGGGCAATTAGCATGTGGTCAACCTGGAATCGTGGTGATGGCGCAAAGAAGCAATGTGCCAATATTACCAATGGTATATTACGGGAGCGAGAAACTTAAGGAAAATCTTGCCCGACTGAGAAGGACTGATTTTTACATCAAAGTGGGGAAGCTGTTTAAATTGTCATTCCCCGAAACCAGGATAGATCGAGAAAAACGAAGAAAAATGGTGGACGAAATAATGTACCAACTTGCGATATTGCTGCCAGGAGAATATCGAGGGTATTATTCTGATCTAACTAAATTAACCACAGATTATATTGATTTCGCATAGGCATGAATAACTTTCAAATCAATAATAGTGCTGTGATAGTTGATACATTCGACAGCCCATTTGCACTATTAAAGCCTGTCCCGATGAATACAATTAGTTTAGAAGGAGGATTTTGGCAACAAAGAGTCCATAATTTACAGTCTGTTACACTAAATAGCCAATTTCTGCTCCTGGAATCAACCGGAAGGCTGAATAACTTTCGGCGAGTGTTCGGTGAGAGTGATCAACCGTACCGGGGATATGTGTTTAATGATTCAGACGTCTATAAATGGCTCGAAGCCGCTTCCTGGGTGATGGTCTATGACAACAATGAATATCTGCATCAACTGGTTGATCAAATAATCACCTCGATAATAAAAGCACAAGATAAGAATGGTTATATAAACACTTACTTTTCATTGGAAAAATCCAATGAAAGATGGACTAATCTACAGGAAAAGCATGAACTATATTGTGCGGGTCACCTGATCCAAGCTGCCATAGCTCACCATAGGGCCACGGGTGAAATCCGACTTTTGGAGGTTGCCGTACGATTGGCAGACCACATATATTCCCAATTCAGCCGAGGTGGTTGCGCAGGCACGAGCGGTCACCCGGAAATTGAAATGGCATTGGTTGAGCTGTATCGGGCGACACTTAATTTAAAATATCTTGACCTAGCTGCCAACTTTGTCGATCGGCGAGGGCACCGAATCCTCGGGGAGATGGAGTATTATATCGACCATGTGCCGTTTCGTCAGCTAGAATACCTAGCCGGTCACGCAGTTAGAGCGCTTTACTTGTGCTCAGGCGCTGCAGATTTGTTCCTTGAAACCGGCGAAGCTCAACTACAAGCAACATTGCAACGATTGTGGACTAACATGGTCGGTCAGCAAATGTATATCACGGGTGGTCTTGGGTCAAGGCACGATGGGAAAGCCTTTGGGACACCCTATGAGCTACCCAACGCCAGCGCGTATGCTGAAACCTGCGCTGCCATTGCAAGCGTTATGTGGAATTGGCGTATGCTGCAGATCAATGGAGATGCCCGATACTCAGATTTATTAGAGTGGACCTACTATAATGCAGTTCTCCCTGGCATTTCCTTGGATGGGAATGAATATTTTTATACCAACCCATTAAGGTCGGATGGAAATCACAGACGGCAGGAATGGTTTGATTGTGCGTGCTGTCCACCCAATATCAGTCGCGCCATTGCTGAATTCCCAGGATATATTTACAGCGTTTCAGATGAAGGAGTATGGCTTCATCAATATTCGAGCTCAAGGGCAAATATTTCACTTCGATCAGGTCAAAAGGTAGAGCTAGTGCAATCCACCCGTTATCCATGGGAGGGACATATATCCTTGCATTTAGCCAATTTGATGCTTGATCAGAAAACCAGGGAGGAGAACGTGGCCGAAGGATTCAGCTTATTCTTGCGAGTACCAGGATGGTTGGAAGACCGACATGCGGCGATCAAGATAAATGACGAGACTTTCAATCATCATGCTGGCTCGGGTACATACCTTGAAATTTATCGCAATTGGTATACTGGAGACATTGTGACCATCGATTTCCCCTTGGAAGTGAGATATCTCGAGAGTCACCCACTCGTTGAGGAGAATACCGGACGTATAGCAATAACCCGAGGACCTCTGGTTTACTGCCTGGAGGCAGCTGATAATCCCGCAGTACTACTTTCTGAGATCGCAATTAATCCAGCACGGCAGCCAAAGATCGAATTCATACCTGATTTCTTGGGAGGAATTGTGCAATTACAGTTTCTAGCTGAAAAGATGAGAATCGATCAAAAATGGGACTCGACCCTATACCATCCAATTGACCCACCAGGGTATCCAGCTAAAAGGGATGAAATTGATGTCGTGTCAACACCCTATTATGCCTGGGCAAATCGGGAGCCAGGTGAGATGGAAATTTGGCATTTATATTCCTACAAACATCATTATCGTCAGGAACAATAGTGGGAATGGATGAAGATGGAAGAGCTCGTGTATTTTTATCCTGATGGACATGAAAAGCACTTTGAGCAAGGCCATCCGGAACGCCCAGAGCGAGTCGAGGCGATCCGTGAGGCATTAAAAATAGCCAATTTGTGGGACTCTTACCAAAAACTGGAGTCAGCTAAAGTAACAGATGGAATCCTCCAGTTTATCCATTCCCCAGCTTACTTGAATCTGCTGGAACTGACCTGCAAGAGGTCCGGGCACCTGGATGCGGATACATACACCACTGCGGCCTCCTGGGAGCTTGCCCATTGCGCAGCAGGCGGTGCTGCTGCAGTAGCGTCATTTATTTGGGAGAGGAAAGCGCGGCGCGGATTTGCTTTGACACGTCCACCCGGGCACCATGCAACACATGGTCAGGGAATGGGATTTTGCCTACTGAACAACATCGCCATAGCTGCCGAGTATTTACTTCGAAGATATCACGTCCAAAAACTGGCAATCATTGACCTGGACCTACATCATGGGAATGGCACTCAGGATATCTTTTGGCGCAGGTCTGATGTGTTATATGTTTCCACGCACCAATCACCATTTTATCCAGGGACTGGTAATCTTGAAGATATTGGCGTAGGAGATGGCGAAGGTTGGACTGCCAATTTTCCCCTTCCACCTGGATCGGGAGATATTGCTTTTACCACTATTATGGATGAACTCATTTTACCCCTTCTCGATCAACGCGCCCCCCAGATGATCCTGGTGAGTTATGGGTTTGATACACACTGGCTTGACCCGTTGGGACAGTTACAATTAACTGCAATTGGCTATGGATACCTGATCAAGAAATTATGCGACTGGGCGGATAATCATTGCGAGGGAAGGATTGGTTTATTCCTTGAAGGAGGGTATGATTTAACTGCTGCCAAAGCCTGCAGTCTGGCAGTAATATCGGCAATGATTGGACGTTCATGGGATGATCCATATCCTTGCCCATATAAAGAAGTCAATTCTT